>JBDTYW010000122.1:0-6456 GCA_040005445.1 Candidatus Eiseniibacteriota bacterium | reverse complement strand
GGTCTCGAGCGCGCGCACGATCTCGACCAGCTTCATGCGGTGGACCGGGTTGAAGAAGTGCATGCCCACGACCTGCGCGGGGCGCTTCGTCACGCCGGCCATCTCGGTCACGGAGAGCGAGCTGGTGTTCGTCGCCAGGATCGCCCTCCCCCCGGTGAGATGATCGAGTTGCCGAAAGAGATCGCACTTGAGCGCGATCTTTTCGGGCGCCGCCTCGATCACGAGGTCCGCGTCCGCCACCGCCGCGGCCAAATCGGCCTCCGCGCGCAGCCGCGCCCCGTCCCGCGCCGCGGCCGGGAGCTTGCCGGCGGCGACACCCCTTTCCATCAGCCCGGCGATCTCGGACAGGCCCTTCTCGAGGGCGGCCGGGAGGGCGTCGTAGAGCCGGGTCTCGAACCCGGAAATCGTTGCCGCGTAGGCGATTCCGCGGCCCATGATGCCGGCGCCGAGGACCGCGATGCGTTCGATGGACAAGGGGCCTCCAGCCGACCGGACGATGGGAAGGAACAGGCGCAGTGTAGCCCGGAATCGGCGGGGTCGGCAAGCCGGGCCGGGTCCGGTTGACGCCCCCCCCGGGAAGGCCCCACAGTGCAGATACCCCCCCGGCCTCGGAGTCGCGCATGACGCCTTTCGTCGAGCCGCCGCCCCTCGAACCCGGTCGGTCGATCTACGAGTCCGCCCGCCTTCGCCTCGCGCGCCTGCGCGTGGAGGGGGGCTCGTCCCTTCGCCTCGTGTTCCAGGAAGCGACCCGCCTCGCCGCAACCACACTCGGCATCGAGCGCGTCAGCATCTGGCTGTTCGTCGAGGGCCGCCGGGCGATCCGCTGCTTCGAGCTCTACGAGACGCCGAGCGACCAGCATTCCGAGGGCTCGATCCTCTACCGCCAGGATTTTCCTGCGTACTTCGAGGCGCTCGAGACGCAGCGCGTGATCGCCGCCTCGGACGCGCTGACGCATGGGGCCACGCGCGACTTCCGCGCCAGCTATCTCGAGCCGCTGGACATTCGATCGATGCTCGACGCACCCATCTTCCAGGCGGGCGAGGTGGTCGGCGTCGTCTGCCACGAGAGCGTGGGTCATGCGCGCGATTGGTCGGCCGAGGATTGCGCGTTCGCCGGCTCGGTGGCGGACTCGGTCGCGCTCCAGGTCGAGGCCGCGGCCCGGCGCGACGCCGAGGCTGCGCTCGAGGAGCACGAGGAGTCGCTCGCCGACGTGCACAAGATGGAGGCCCTTGGACGCCTGGCGGCCGGGGTGGCGCACGACTTCCGCAACATCCTCTCGGTCGTCCTCGGGCACGCGCGGCTCATCGAGTCCGAGGAGACCGCCTCGCCGCGCGTGCTTGAACAGGCCGCGCGCATCGTCGCCGCGGCGGACCGGGGCGTCGAGCTGACGCGCGAGTTGCTCGCGTTCGGGCGCGAGGACACCGCAGAGAAGCCGCATGCCACCCGTGTGCCCGAAGTGCTCGCGAAGTTCACGCACGTGCTGACGCAGACGATCGGGCGCCGGATCACGCTCGAGATCGTCCCCGCCACCACCCCGGGCTGGGTGCTGATCTCGCCCTCCCGTCTCGAGCGCGTGCTGCTCAATCTGGTCACCAATGCGCGCGACGCGATTCCCGACGCCGGAACGATCCGGATTACCGTCTCCGAGAAACGCATCGCCGGCGGGCCCGGCCCCTCGGGCATCTACGTTGTCCTCGAGGTCGCCGACTCCGGCAAGGGGATGGACAGCAAGACGCGCCGCCGCATCTTCGAACCCTTCTTCACGACCAAGGGCGAGGGCCAGAACTCGGGACTCGGGCTGTCCATCGTCTACCGCATCGTGGAGGCGTGCGGGGGGTTCCTGCACGTGGACTCGGCGCCGGAACGGGGAACCACGATCTCGGTTTACCTCCCGCGGGTGGCGAGCCAGGAGTAGAATCCCGCGCAACCATGCCCTACGACTACAAGATCGATCCCGGCGCCCGTCGAGTCTTCGTCCGCGCATTCGGCCCCTCGACCTTCGACGAGGCCCGGCGCTCGGCCCAGACCCTCATCGTCGACGCGCGCTATCAGCCCACGTTCGCGATCCTGGTGGACGGGCGCGAGCTCGAGTACCTCGCCTCGTATGAGGACGCCCTCCAGTTCCGCGACATGTTCGGCTTGCTCAAGGAGTCGTTTCGTGGCCCGATTGCGGTCGTGGTGCAGGGCACCGCGCGCTACGGGGTCAGCCGCATGGTCGCGACCCTGGCCGATCTCGCGGGCGTGCGCATGGAAGCGTTCCTCACAGTCGCCGACGCCGAGGCCTGGCTGATCGCGCAGGCGGGCGGTTGATCTCCGGGTACGAGGGCCTGCGCGAGCCGCTCGCGACGCGCGCGCGCTTCTTGCACCGACTGCTGCACCACGGCGCGGTGGCCGCCACCATCCTCGCCGCGTCGCTCGCCCTCGGAATCGCCGGCTACCACTGGATCGCGGGCGAATCGTGGATCGACTCGTTCCTCAACGCCTGCATGTTGCTCGGAGGCATGGGGCCGGTCGGCGATCTGGCGACCAACGCCGGCAAGCTGTTCGCGGGGTGCTACGCGCTCTACTGCGGGATCGTGTTCATCGCGGTCTCGGGCATCCTGCTCGCGCCGGTTCTCCATCGCGTGATGCACCGGCTGCACCTGGACGACCCGCACTAGCGCTCCTTGCCCCACCCCCGCGCCACGATCAGCGTGGCGACCCGCGCGCGAATCTCCTCCCGCACGGCGCGCACCTCCTCGAGCGGCCGGTCCTTCGGATCGTCGAGCGACCAGTCGAGAGTCTCCAGCCCGGGAACATGGGGGGCAGGTCTCGCCGCAGCCCATGGTCACCAGCAGCGTGGCCGAGTGCGCAAGCTCCTCCGTCAGCATGCGGGGCAGGACGTCGCCCAGCTCGTATCCTGCTTCCGCCATCGCAAGGGCGACCCCCGGGTGGACGGCGGGCCCCGGCGCAGTCCCCGCCGACATCGCCCGGGCGCGAGCCGGGTCGGCGAGGCCTCGAAAGAACGCCGCCGCCATCTGCGAGCGGCCCGCGTTGTGCGTGCACGCGAACAGCACGCGCTCGACGGCGGGCGTCACCGCGGCCCGGCCCTCCCGGGATCGGCCGGCGGCGGCCGGCGCGGGCGCCCAAGGCGCCGCACGGCGTAGACCACGATGGCTGCGATGAACGCGAGCGCGAGGAAGGGCGCGATCAGCGCGACGGCGGCGATGACGGTCGCGACCACGTCCTCGACGAACGAGAGCACGGGGTTGAGCAACGTGCCGGTGGTCAGGCTCGAGAGGATGCGCACCTTCGCCTTGGCGAGGCCGACGGTGGTCGCGATCGTCCCGCCGACCGCGATCCCGAGCAGCGTGGCATGGAACGGCGAGAGATGGACGAACATCGCGGCCGCGACCATGGTGCCCACGGCGGGCTTGATGATCATGCCTGCCGTGTCGAGCGCGTGGTCGAGG
Source organism: Candidatus Eiseniibacteriota bacterium (assembly GCA_040005445.1). Taxonomy (GTDB): domain Bacteria; phylum Eisenbacteria; class RBG-16-71-46; order RBG-16-71-46; family DASYSL01; genus JANPEF01. The sequence goes on along the minus strand of JBDTYW010000122.1, from coordinate 3,003 downwards.
ATCGGCACCTTGTCGGCCAGCGTCTCGGCGATGACCGCGATCCCGAACGTGACCAGCGCACCGTCGGTCGAGAGCCACTGGTAGCCCTCGGACAGCTGGAAATTCGCGAAGCGCCCGGCGATCCCGACCACGAGCAGCGGCAGGAACGCACGCATGCCGGCGCACGCCGCGAGCGCGATCCCGGCGGCGGCATAGCTGGCGATCATCCAGGAATTCGAGACGTCGATCATGGGCTCTCCGGGGCGCGGGGGGCGCCGTAATGCGATGGGGCCCGCCGAAGCGAGCCCCGCGATCATCGCACGACGTCGGCCCTACGAGGAACCCCGCTCAGCGGTTGCGCCCCTCGCCGCGGGCGCCGCGGTCCTCGCCGCCCCGGTCGGCCGGGGCGGGGCGTGGACTCGGCGCTTCGCCGCGAGCCGGCGCGTCGGGAGCATCGGGCGCGGGCTCCGGGCGCACCGACGGCGCCCTGCCCGAATCGCCCTCGCGACGAACTTCGGGGGCGCGCTCGGGGCGACGCTCAGGCTGGAGCGGGCGCCGTGGCACATCGGCCTGGGCCCCGGGGTCGCGATTCGAATCGTCGCGGCGCGCGGGGACGCGCACGATGTCGCGCGCAGACCGCTCGCGCACGGTACGACCCTCGCTCGCCACGCGACCGCGCTCGGCGCCCGGCTGGGTTTCGCTCACCCGGAGACGATCCCCCATGCCGCCGAAGGCGGGGCGACGGGCCGGCGCCGCGGAGCGTTCGACGCCCGGCGTCGCCGGCACGACTTCCCGCATGCCGCGGCCCGAACCGTCGCGCGTTCCCGAGACCAGGTCCCGGCGCACGCTCGTGCGGTCGCCGAGGATGCGGCCAGTGTCGCCGCCCGCCCGCACGTCACGCGCAACCGGCGCGGGGCGCAGGATCGGCGGGGCGGCCGGACGCCCGACCCCGCGCTCAGAATCGATGAAAGTGCCGGCGAGGATGCGCGAGCGCACGCCGTCCTTGCGGCCGTCGAACGTGCCGCCCGGAGAGAGGCCGCCGTCCCGCCAGCGCGGACCATTGTCCCACACCGTGCGGCCGTAGCCCGGCGCCACGGCGTAGCCCTGGTGGCGGTAATAGCCCGGGTCGTAGTACGTGTAGCAGTAGTACGAATTGTAATTGTAGTAGTTGTACGGGTACGCGTAGTACCAGTCGTAGGACGGTCGGTAGCTGAACGCGTAGTACGACGGCCAGTACGCGGACGAATAGCCCGAGGACCAGAACGGGTAGTAGAACGGGTCGCAGTAATAGTAGCGGGCCAGCGGGCCGTAGTAGTAGCCGAACGAATACACGAGCGCCGTGCTGCGGCCGTCGTCATAGCCGTTCTGGTAGGCGCGATCGAGCGACGTCGAGTATCCGCCCGAGCCGGACGACGAGCCGCCGATCGGGATGCCGTCCTCGTCGTAGCGACTCGTGGTTTTGCCGTCGAGCCAGTCCTGGCCGGCGACGGGGTCGAGCATGGCGTCGATGACGACCTGGCTCACGTCGGCGTCGGCAAGCCGCTGGATCTCGACATCGTTCATCTCGAACGCGCGGCCGTCCTTGACGATCAGCTCGACGATCGTGCGGTCGGAGACACCCTGGCGGGTGAGCCCGATCACGTCGTCGTACTCGATCGCAGATGCCGCCGAAGCGGTCAGGAAGATGGCGAGGGCGACCAGCGTCGCAAGGCCCGCGCGTCGAATGCTGTTCACGAGATCCGCCTTTCCGGGGGTACACCCCCCGCCTGCCGCCTGTTCGGGGCGGCTCCCGGCCTCAGCCGGGGTTGTTGCTACCCCTTGAGTCTAGCACTCGCCCCCCCTACGGCCGGCCGATGTTCTCCCATCGATTCGTGTCGAGGTTGTAAAGCCAGCACGTCCCGGAGCGGGTCACGAGGAAGCCGAAACCCTCCATCCGGGTCACCTCGGTGGCCGAGACCGGCAGTGGGAGGATGCTGCGGGTTTCGCCGTCGAGCCGGAATGACTCGTCGATCGTGACCCACTGCTTCTTCTCGGGGCGCCACTGGTAGAGACGGCCGTCGGTCTTGAGCACCCCGCCCACACCGTAGGTCGCGACGATCGTGCCGCCGGTCGCCGCGCGGGACACGCTCGATCCGGCTGCGATGGAGGGCGCGGCCTTGAGTCCTGCCGCGAGAGCGATCACGGCCGCGACGGCGACCGTGGCGAGCGCCAGGCGGCGGGCGAGGGGGAAGCGAGTGTTGTTCATGACGAACGACCTCCGGGTTGAATGGAGCTGCCTCCCGTTACAATAGCAACCCGCGGGCCGGATTCGGCCCGCATCCTACGGGCGGCCAACGAGCCCGCCCCGAAGCCGCTAACCCGAACCCGGACGCCACGATGTCCCCGAATCCGCCCCCCGATCCCGAGCCCCCGGCCCCGCGCGGCGCCGGGCGGCATGTGATCCTCTTCGACGGAGTGTGCGATCTGTGCAACACCGGCGTGGCCTGGATCCGGCGGCGTGACCGGGACGGCCGGCTGGAATTCGTCGCCTACCAGTCGGACGAGGCGCGGCGGCGCTTTCCGGCGCTCGATCCGGAGCGACTCGCCCGCGAGATGCACGTAGTGGCGCCCGACGGAGAAGTGCGCGCCGGGGTGGCGGCCGCGCCGTGGGTCTTTGCGGTGCTGCCGGGGTGGCGGTGGCTGGCGCGGGCCCTGTCGTGGCCGATCCTGCGCGGGCTGGCGCGTCCAGTCTACGCGTGGATCGCGGCGCGGCGGCGCTTGTTTCGCGCAGCCGGCTCGTGCCCCCCACCCCGGCGGTAGGCTAGAGCCAGCTCCGGCTGCGGAAGTACCAGACCATGCCGAGCGCAGTGATGACCATGATCCCGATCGCCTCGTAGAATCCATGCCCGGTGTTGAAGCCCGGGAAGACCACGTTCATGCCGTAGATACTGGCCACCAGCGTCACGGGCACGATGATGACCGTGATTGCGGTCAGCACCTTCATGACCTCGTTGAGCTGGTTCGAGACCTGGCTGACGTAGATGT
>JBDTYW010000121.1:0-6468 GCA_040005445.1 Candidatus Eiseniibacteriota bacterium | reverse complement strand
TCGAGGGCCTTCGACCGTTCCTTGGCGGATGGCGTCGGATGATTCATGAGGCGCTGTCTCCTTTTTCGGGAGCCTGGGTTTCGAACCCGGCCTGGGCTCAGGGGACCCGTGGGGCGATCGCCCCGAAAGCCGCCCTGCGAGCGGCCACGGGAGGCATTGTACACATTTGTGCAGTAGGCGCAACCGGAGATTTTCGGACCCCCGGCCACCGCCCCGGGGGAGGCTCCCCCGAACGCTCCAAGGAATACCGGAGGGGTGGGACAGAATCCCCTCCCGACGCCCGAGCGCTACGTGCCCGGGGAGAGATCGATCTCGAAGCGGCAGGTCGGGCGCGAACCGTGCGCGCAAGCGGTGCGCACCTCGACCTGGAGAAGATCGGAAAGGATCCCGCGAACGATCGCGCACGGTTCCGCATGCGACGCCGAGACGTCCGCCAGCGGACAGTCGTGACATTGGACGGTGAGTCCGTCGGCAAGGTCCTCGACCCGCGCCGAGCCGCCCAGCCGGGAGAACACGCGGAGAGCCGCCTCGATGCGCGCCTCGCGCGTGGCGCCTGCGATCTCGCGCGGATCCTGGAGCCTCTGCCCCACCGAGCGCAGGAAGGTCGCGAGTTCCGCGGGCGAGTGCCGGGCGCCGAGTTCGTCGAGCATCGCGATCAGCAGCGCGCCATGCGCCTTGGGAAACGCGGCCTCGCCGGCCGGGGTGAGGCCGTAGAGTTGCGAGGGCTTTTTTGCTCCGCGGCGCAGCGCGCGCGCTTCCACGAGGCCGTCGCGCTCCAGGGCCGCGAGGTGACCGCGTACGGCATTGCCCGTCAGTTTCAGCTCTTCGGCCAGTTCGGCCACGGTGCGGCCCGGCCCGCGCAGGAGCGTCAGCACCCGCCCGCGCGTGCCTCGATTCGTGGGGTTCCCGGCGCTTGGCGCCGGGGGCACTCTCCGTTTGCTCATGCCCACAGTTTGGCGGGTTTTCATCCTCAAATCAAGTTAAAGCATAAACTCATTGACTTATATTCTTTCTAATTTCAGACTGGCGGTATCGAGGCGCGGCGATCCCCGCCGAGGCCTCGGCGAATTCCCACAAGGAGGACCAAGATGCACAAGCGATTCGATGCTCCCCTGGGCGCGATCCCGATCGCGCTGGTGCTGGCTCTCGGCCTGCTCGTTGCCGTTCCCGCGATCGGCCGCGCGGCCGAGGCCGCGCCGGCCGAAACCCCGGCCGCTCTCACCGATGCGAACATCGCCGCGATCGTGCTCGCGGCCAACACCATCGACGTCGACAACGGCAAGCTGGCGATCGCGCGCTCGAAAACCCCCGCCGTGAAGGCGTTCGCGCAGCAGATGATCACGGATCACACTTCGGTCAACACGAAGGCCGTGGCGCTGGCCGGGAAGTTGGGACTCGTTCCGGTGGAGAACCAGGCTGGCAAGCATCTCGTCGCCTCGACCGACGCCACGCGCAAGGCGATGCGCAAGCTCTCGGGCAAGGCGTTCGATCGCGCCTACGTGAACAATGAGGTCGCCTATCACCAGGCGGTCATCGACCTGCTCGACAAGACGATCGTGCCCGCGGTGCAGAACCAGCAGCTCAAGGACCTGTTGGTCTCGGTGCGGCCCGCGTTCGTCGCGCACCTCGAGCACGCGAAGATGATCCAGGCCGACCTTTCGAAGTGAACGCGCGCACGTCGGGCTCGATGCGGGCGCTCCGCCCCGGCCTCCTGCGCGGATGGGGCGTCCCCGGGCTCGTGTTCGGCGCCCTCGCTCTCGCCGGTTGCCGGGCTGCCCCGGCGCCGGCGAGGACGGTTCACGCGGTCGCAATCCGGGGCATGCAATTCGACCCGGCGGTCGTCCGGGCCGCGGTCGGGGACACGCTCCGCTGGACCAATCGGGATCTCGTACCGCACACGGTGACATCGCGGACCGGGGACTTCGACTCCAAGGACTTGCCGCCGGACTCCACGTTCAGCCTGGTCGTAAGTGCCGCGGGTTCGCAGCCATACGCCTGCACCTACCATCCCACGATGAAGGGCACCCTCGAAGTTCAGGCGGGCGGGCCCAGTTCGAGGCGGGCGAGCGGCTCGTAGCGCGCCCCGCGCGGATCGAGCGTGCTCTTGACCACGACCAGTTCCCGCACCTCGAACAGTGCGTCGGGCGGCGGCGCATCCGTGAAGCGCCGCGCCACCGCCGCCCCATCCGCCGCGTCGCGCACGCGCCCGAGCGTGAGGTGGGGCGCAAACGGCTTGTCCGCGGGCGCGAAACCGTCGGCCGCGAGCGCGGCCTCGAGGTGCGCGGCGAGGCGCGTGAGCGGGCCTTCGCCCTCGGCCGCGCCGAGCCACAGGACGCGCGGGCGGCGGGCATCGGGGAACAGGCCAGGCGCGCCCAAGCGCACGGAGAACGGCGAGCACTCTCCCGCCGCGCGGGCGGCGGCGCGCCTCGCGGCAGCGAGTCGCTCCGGCTCGAGGTCGCCGAGGAAGCGCAGCGTGTAGTGCAGGTTGGGGGTGTGCACCCAGCCCACGCCGTCGCCCGGGCGGCGCAGCGCGTCGATCGCGGTCGCGATGCGCGCGACCACGTCGGCCGGCGGGAAGACCGCGACGAACGTGCGCGTCGTATCCATGGCCGTCAGCGCGGCGTGAACAGCGCGCCGGGTGTGGTCGCCGACAGGCCGAGCAGGCGGCGGCGCAGCACTTCGAGCGCCGCGGTCACCGAGCGCTCGCGCACTTGCGTGCGATTGCCGAACAGGCGGAGCGCGCGGTGGTGCACGCCGTCGGGCGAACTGGCGGCCACGTGCACGGTGCCGACGGGCTTCTCGGGCGTGCCCCCGTCGGGCCCGGCAATCCCGGTGACGCCGATGCCGCAAGTTGCGTCAAAGCGCCGTGCCACGCCCACCGCCAGCTCGCGCGCGACCTCTTCGCTGACCGCGCCGTGAGCGGCGAGCGTGGCCTCAGACACGCCACAGAGCTGGACCTTGGCCTCGTTCGAGTAGCAGATCACGCCGCCGTCGAACGTCGCCGACGCGCCTGAGACCTCGGTGATCCGCCCGCCGAGTAGCCCGCCCGTACACGACTCGGCCACGGCAAGGCGCCGGCCGCGCTCGCCCAGCAGGTCGAGGACGACCTGCTCGAGCGAGCGATCACCGGTGGCGAACACGTACTCCCCCGCGCGCTCGATCACGACCTGGCGCACGCGCTCGGCGAGCGCGGCGCGGGTGGCGGCGTCGACATCGCTCGGCAGCGCGACGCGCACGTCGACCGCGCCGAGACCGGGCAGGTACGCCACCCAGGCGCCGTCGACCAGCGTGGAGAGATCGGCGAGCCGCTGCTCGAGCACGCGCTCGGCGATGCCGACGGTGCGCACCACCGCGTACTCGATCACCTGCCCGCTGGCCGCGCGCACGAGCGGCGCGAGGAACTGCCGCGCCAGCGCGCGCATCTCCTCGGGCACGCCGGGCAGCATCACGACGCGCTTGCCCCGGTGCTCGACCAGGATGCCGGGCGCGCTGCCGACGGGGTTCGGCCAGACCGTCGCCCCCGCGGGGACGAGCGCCTGCTGCTGGTTGTTCTTGGGCATCTCGCCGCGGCCGATCACCGAGGCCCAGCGCGTACGCAGGGCGGCGAGCACGTCCCTGTCGACTTCCGTCGCGAGCCCGAGCGCGGCGGCGACCGCCCGAACGGTGAGGTCGTCGGGCGTGGGGCCGAGCCCGCCGGTGGTGACCACGAGATCGGCGCGCGTGAATGCCAGCGCGAGCGCCTGTCCGATCGCGCCGACGTCGTCGGGCACCGCCTGGTGGCTCCCGACGCGCGCGCCCGACTCCTCGAGCAGCCGGGCGAGGAATTGCATGTTGGTGTCGAGCGTGCGGCCGGAGAGGACTTCGTTGCCGATCGACAGGACTTCGGAGGTCATGTGGGCAGTCTACGACCGGGCCCGGAGGTGCGCCAGCACCGGGAGCGGAAGCAGGCCCAGCGCCAACCCGAAGAACATCGTCCGTCTTGCGACCAAGGGAGCCGCCCGCATAGGGCGCTACTCGCGCGACAGCACGAGCACCTTCTGCCCGGCCACCAGCCCGCCCGCTCTGGCGCGGAAGAAGTACACGCCGCTGCCCACCGCCGAGCCATCGTCGCGCACGCGCCGCCAGGAGAAGTCCCGGGTCCCGGCCGTGGCCCGCCCCCGGAACAGCGTTGCCACGCGCCGGCCGACCAGGTCAAAGACCGAGACTTCGAGGTCGGAATCCTCGGTCAGGGCGACCCGGAAGCGGGTCTCGACGGAGAACGGGTTCGGCCGCGCCGCCGACAGCGCGATGCGCGGCCCGCCCGCCAGCGGCATCGCGACCGGCGCCGCCGAGGTCACGAGGGTCGCGCCGGCCTGGTCGGCGAAATCGCCGGCCTCGAGCGCCACGGAGCCCGAGGCCGCCTGCCCGGCGCGCGTCCCGAGGTGGATGGTCACGCGCAGCGCCGGGGCGACCGCGGACGCGTCGCCGCGGAGGTAGTCCGACGCGAGCCGGATCGCGCCCAGTGTGACCCGCCCGTTGCCGTCCTGGTCGAGCGCGAGCCAGTTCGAGGGATGGTCCGTGAGCTCGACCGTCGCGCGATCGAACACCGCGCCCGGATAGGTGAACACCAGCCGGGCCGCGCCCACGCGCGCCTGGTTCGTCAGCACCGCGGGCACGTCGATCCCCTGGGCGGTCGCGACCGGCGCGCCGAACTCGAACGCCACCTCGGGGGCCGGCTGGGCGCCGGCATCATCGGGGCGCCCTCCGCCCAGGATCCCGCGTGCGCAGCAGAGCACGTCGTCGAGGTCGAGGTTCCCGTTGCCGTCGCAGTCGAGCTGCGTGTCGACGAAGCACGGCTCGGGCAGGCGCTGGATGCAGCCCACCATGAGCACGAGGTCGCGCACGTCGGCGCCGCCGTCTCCGTTGAAGTCGCAGCCCTGATCGGAGCAGAAGCGCGCCGCCGGGTCCGCCAGGCGGGGTGTGCCGCCGATCGTATCCCCGCACACGGGAATCTTTCGGCCGAGCTTGTCGGAGGCGAGCAGGTCCGTGGGAACGAGGCGGACCACGCCTTCGATCCTGGCCCCGGGGGCGAGCGCGACGCGCACGCGCAGGGTCGGCGTCACCAGGGCGGCTGCAGGCGGATCCGAGTCCCGGATGAGCCGGACGAAGACGAACGTGGCGCCGTCGGGCGTGGGGTGCCACTCGAGCACGGTCCCGGTCGGAATCGCCTCGATGCCGGTCACGTGCAACCCGGGCCGATCGAACACGAACTTGCCCTGGAGGCCGGCAAGCAGCGACGGCCCGGCGATGTTCAGGATCGCCTCCGCCGGCCGGTCGGGCCCGACGGATGCGTCGCAGATTCCGGACGCGGCATGCGCAAACGAGGCGAGGAAGCAGCCGCTCGCCGTCGAGTCGCTACAGGACTCGGCGACCGTGAACGGGAACGAGCTTGCACCCAGGAATATGAGGGAGTCCGCCGAGTCGCAGCCGTCGTCGAGATAGGCGCTGACGGGCAGGCGGTAGTCCCCGCGCGGGAGCGGGGCGATGCGCACGGCGCTCGACCAGGGGGACGGGCCGGGAATGCATCTGGCGCAACTGCGGAAGTCGCGATAGATCAGTTGAAGGAAGTTCGGTCCCGGCAAAGGCGAGGCCAGCGGCGAGGGCAGGACGCGGACTTCGGCGAGCGAGAGGCACGGCGTGGGGAACAAGCCCTGGAAGAACACCGGGATGCTGTCCCCCGCGCACGGGCGCGGATCGCCGATCGACACGGCGCCGAGGTACGGCACACCGCTCCCCGGATCCGGGCACGCCTCGCTCACCCCGAACAGCACCGTGTAGTGCTCGACATGCGTCGCGCCGCTGTCCGGCCCGGCCACGATGTGCGCCACAATGTCCGCGTCGAGGCGGTGCGGGCCCGCCGGCAGCTTGCCGAACGCCACGCCGATGGTGTCGGGCGCACACTGGACGCAAACGTGCGTCGGATCGTAGGCGGCGTCGAGTTGCGCATGCGTGGCGTCGAGGCGCCGCGCCGACAGGATGGTCGCGTTGCACGTGCAGACCGTGAACACCAGCCGCACCTCGTCGGCGGAACACGGCGAGGCGGGCACGATCTGGACGGGGTCCTCGGTGAGGTCCGCGCGCGGCAAAGGGGGCACGGCGGCCATGGCCGCGGCCGGAGCGAGCAGCAGCGAGAGCAGAAGGCAGGCGGCGAAGGCGGATGCCGACGGATCCATCGCCCGCGTCCCGGGAATGGGCGGGCGGCGGTGGGCTCGATGCATGATGTCCTCCCGGAGACCTGCGCACGATCGTGCGCTCCCCCCGGGCGGCGATCAAGCCGAATTTCGCGCTAGTGGACCGGCCCGCCGGGCGCCTGGGGCGGCATCGGGGGCGTCTGCCCCGGGGCCTGGCCCTGCGGGGCCTGGGCGGCGCGCAGCGTCCACGAGTCGTACTGCACGCCGTCGACGCGCACCACGAACGTGTACACGCCGA
>JBDTYW010000120.1:0-6522 GCA_040005445.1 Candidatus Eiseniibacteriota bacterium | reverse complement strand
GCCGGCAAGCTCAACGTGCCGATCTGCGAGGGCGCCGATTGCCCGCCCCACGCCCAGGGCGATCAGCTCACGCTGGCGGTCGACTACTCGTGCTTCCCCACGACCGGCTTCTATCACTACGGGCGCAACGACTACACGCTGGTCGAGCCGGACGAGGCCAAGAACTGGTGGCCGTGCTACGACCAGCCCTCGGACAAGGCCACGCTCGACCTGTACGCGACGGTGCCCGACACGAACTCGTGCTGGTCGAACGGCCTGCTCCTCGGCGTCACGCCTGCGACGCCCGGCTTCAGCACCTGGCACTGGCAGGAGACGCACCCGATCGCGACCTATCTCGTGAGTGTCGCGATCGCGAAGTACTGGCAATGGACGCAGTCCGCGGCCGGCCTGCCGATCATCAACGTCGCGTTCCCCGAGGATTCGACCAAGGCGAAGTTCGACTACGCGAACGTGCCCGCCATGGTCACGACGTTTGCCGGCCTGTGGGCGCCGTACCCGTTCGACAAGTACGGGCAGGCCACGGTCGATCCGTTCGGCGCGGGCGGCATGGAGCACCAGACCATGACCACGCTGCAGCGCCAGCTGCTGCGCGGCGACCGGCGCTACGAGTACGTCTGGGCGCACGAGCTCGCCCACCAGTGGTGGGGCGACTGGGTGACGTGCGTCGACTTCCGCGACATCTGGCTGAACGAGGGCTTCGCCACCTACGGCGAGGCGCAGTGGGTCGAGAACTTCTACGGCCCGGCGAAGTACGACTCGACGATCACCGCGCACATGACGTCGGCGCTGAACGCCGACGCCAACTTCCGCTACGCGATCTACGCCCCGCCGGTCGGCTACACATTCGGAACCACGATCTACAAGAAGGGCGGCGTGGTGCTCCACATGCTGCGCCGCATCCTCGGCGACGGGCCGTTCTACGCCGGGCTCTCGCTCTACGGCTCGCGCTACGCGTATGGCACCGCCACCTCGCGCGACCTGCAGCACGCGATGGAGGACGCCTCGGGGCAGGCGCTCGACTGGTTCTTCGACGAGTGGGTCTTCGCGGCGGGCATCCCCACGTACCAGTGGTCCTGGCAGACGATCCCTGCCGCGGACCCGCCGTCGCCCGGGCAGTCGGACGTCACGGTGTTCGTCAAGCAGGTGCAGACGCTCGCGCCGTACTACAAGATGCCGATTCCGCTCAAGATCACGCGCGCGGCGCTGGCCGACACGTTCGTGACCGTGGCCAACGATGCGGTCGCCGAACAGGTGTTCGTCGTGCGCGTCAACGGGTCGCCCACGGGCGTGGTGTTCGACCCGAAGAACAGCATCCTCAAGCGCACCCAGCCGGTGACCGTGGACGCGGGTGGGCCGCCGGTCGCTGACGGCGTCGCGGGGGCGCACCTCCTGCTCAGCGCGATGCCGAACCCGGCGCGCGGCCGGGTGACGCTGCGCGGCGCCTGGGTGCTGCCGGACGGAACGAGCGCCGGCGCGGGCCCGGCGCGCGTGCGCTTCCGGATCTTCGATGCCGGCGGGCGGCTCGTCCGCGACCTCGGCGAAGGCGGGGGCCCGCGCGGCGAGGTGTCGGCGGTGACGTGGGATCGCACGGATCGCCGCGGGGCCCGCGTGGCGCCCGGACTCTATTTTGCCGAGGTCGTGGCGGGGGCGCGGCGCGACGCGCGCCCGGTCGTGATCGTCGAGTAGGGGGGGCCGGAGGGCCTTCTAGCTGCGCGCGCGCCCCAGCCCGCGCAGGCTGTTGCGCCGTCCGGGCGAGGACCGCAGCACGACTTCGTACGCCTCGGCCGCTTCCCGCTTGCGACCGAGCTCGAGCAGCAGGTCGCCGAGTTGCTCGCGCGCGGGCAGGAGCGCGCCCGGGGTCACGGGATGCTTGTCGGTCGCGTCCTCGAGATCCGCCGCGGCGCGCAGCCGCGCGACCGCGTCTTCGTCCCGTCGCTCCGCCCGCGCGATCCAGGCGGCGAGCGCCCGGCGCTGCACGTCCACCTGGGGAGCCCAGTCGTAGCCCGCGTGCGCGCCGTGGACCGCCTCGTAGAGCGTGTCGAGGCGGGCCATCGCGCGGCGCGCGCCCGCGAGATCTCCCGTCCGTGCGGCGCCCACGCCCCGGCCGAATTGCGTCAGCGCTTCCGCCCACGGGAAGCGGGCCCAGGGGAACCACGCCGGGGCGGCCTCGAGCCGGGACGCCGACGCCCAGTCATGGCGCTCGAGGGCGAAGCGGGCCGGCACCGCCGCGAACGCATAGGCGGCGGAAAAGGTCTCCTGGTCCACATTCGTCACCGACGCGACGCGCTCCACCACCTCGCGGGCGCGGTCTTCTTGTCCGAGTTGCAGGTAGGCATACGCCAGGTAGTCCATCGCGTGGAGCCCGTCGAAGTGCGTGGCGCCGGGATGCGTGCGCGCCATCAGCCGGCGCGCGGCCTCGTCGGACGCGAGATTCGAGCGGATCGATTCGTCCCAGAGCCCGAGCCGCGTGAAGATGTGGGAGGGCATGTGCTGCGCGTGGGGCGAGGACGGGGCGATCTTCGAGTAGGCCCGCGCTGCCGGCAGGGCGAGCTCCGCGAGCGGCGGGTAATCGAGGCTGTGGATCAGGTAATGCGCGACGCCGGGATGGTCCGGGGCCACGGGCAGGACCGCGTTGAGCAGCGCCGCCGCCTGCTTCTGGCGCGCGTAGGTGCGGTCGCCCGCCGGGGCGTTTCCAAGGATGGCGAGCGCCGTGAAGATCGTGCCCTCCATGTCGTCCGGGAAGCGCTCGTGCAGGCGGAGCATCGCCCCCTCGTAGGCGGCCCTTCGCGCCGGGAAATCGAGCGTGTCCGGCCGCTGGTAGTACGCCACGATCGCGGCGATGTAGGCTCGCTCGCGATCGGTCGCTCCGCCCCGGGCCTGCGCGGCTTCGACCGCGGCGCGCCCGCGCTCGAAGTCGGCCTGCGTCGTGGGTCCCCAGATCGGATGGTAGTTGCACATGGCCACGCCCCACGACGCCATGGCGCATTGGGGATCGGAGGCCGCGAGCGCAAGGAAGCCGCGCTCGGCGTCCTCGTATTGAAACGAGTGCAGCAGCGCGACCGCGCGATCGAAGTCCGCCTGGACGCCGGGCGCGCACGAGATCGCGAAGTGAACGGTGCCGAGCCTTTCCGCAGGGACCGCGGCATGGTCGTGGCCCTCGTGCGGGTCGAACGCGGCGGCGGCGGGGACGGACGGCGCGACCAGGAGGACGGCGAGGAACGATAGCAGGGCGCGTTTCATGGGGCCTCCGGGGGGAGAGCGGCGCGGCAACAAGCCGTGCGGAGGATAGCAGGGCCTCTCACCCGCGTCAGCCACTTGTGCCGGCCGAACGCGGCCCGGGCGAGAACGAGAAACCCCGCCAGGCGGAGTGCCCGGCGGGGTCTCGATCCGGTGGGCCACTCCGCAGCGGCCCCCCGATGGCTCGTCAGTCGCGGTCGTGGCCCCGGTGCTTGTCCTTGCCGCGGATGACCCGCACGTCCCCGTCACGATCCACCACGACCGCGCGCTTCTTCATCTGGCCCGGAGGTCCGCCGAGCGGATGCAACGGGTGGCGATGGTAGCGCTCGGGCACGATCACGATTTGCCGCGGGACGTAGTCGAAGCGGATCGACGCGAACGGTCCGCGGTAGTTGCGCGCGCGGTACCAGTACCCGCTGTCGTTGATGTACCAGTACTGGCCGTAACGGAACAGGTCGTAGTCGAGGCCGGACACCGCGTAGACGCGGGTGTTGGGGACCAGGATCACGTCCGGCTCGCGGTCGAAGACGACGACCGGCGCACGGCGGTCGCCGACGTGCAGGTTGAGGTCCGCCGAGACGCCGGCGAGGGCGAGGGGGGCGGCGGACACGGTGAGGGCGAGCGCCAGGGCAAATCCGGACAGGCTGGCACGCATGGGTACCTCCTTGCTCGAAAGGGACACCGCCAGAGACGAGCAATGCCCGTGCCACTCCGGTCGGGGCTGCATTCTGCAACGGCTTAGCGCCGGGGCAAGGACTTAGCGCGGTGGGTCCGGCGGCGGCCGGGGCAGGATCGCGCCACCCCGTGTCCGAATTGCACGCTTTGCGCCGGGTCCGCTCAGCCCTGGATCGGGGCCGAATCTCCCACGACGCCGGCCATCGACTCGAGGACCTGGATGCGCTTGCCGATCGGCGGATGCGTGCCGAACAGGTTCGCCATGCCGCCCTCCTGGTCGTTGAGTTTCATGCCGCGCGGGTCGGTGATGCAAAGGTGGGCGGAACCCTGGTTGATCAGGCGCGTGGGCTCATGCGCCGACGCGATCTTGCGCAGCGCCGAGGCGAGCCCGAGCGGGTTGCGCGTCAGCTCGGCACCCGACGCGTCGGCGAGGTACTCGCGCGAGCGCGAGACCGCGAACACGAGCAGTTGCCCGAGCAGCGGCGCCAGGATCGCGAGCAGGATCCAGAGCACGAACAGCACGAGCATGATCGCGCCGCCGCTGCCCCCCGAGTCGCGCGAATCGCGCCGGCTCGAGCGCCCGCCGCCGCCCCAGTACAGGCCCCGCCGCGCGACGTCGGCGAGCAGCGTGGCCGCGCCGAAGAGCGCGGTGACCAGCGTCATGGCGCGGATGTCGAGGTTCTTCACGTGCGACATCTCGTGGCCGATCACGCCCTGCAGCTCCTCGCGGTCGAGCGTCGCGAGCAGGCCCTCGGTGACCGCGATCGATGCGTGTGCCGGGTCGCGCCCGACAGCGAACGCGTTCGGATCCGGATCGGGCACGACGTACGCCGTAGGCGGCGGCATGCCGGCGGCGATCGCCATCTCCTCGACCACGTTCAGGTATTGCTTCTCGGCCGGGTTCGCCGGGTTCGCGGGGCGCGCGCTCGATGCGCCGAGGACCTGCGACGCGCCGAAGTACCACCCCTGCATCGCGTACAGCGCGCCGAAGACGATCCCGCCGAACGTGGCGATCGGGAACGGGAGGCCGCGCTGGCCGCTCGGGTCGTAGCCCAGGAAGAACACGTCGAGCCCGAGCCCGAGCGCGCCGACGAGTGCGACGAAGACCAGCACGAGCAGGATCGAATTGCGCCGGTTCGCGGCCTGGAGTTGATAGAACGTGGCGCGCGGAGGCGCCACGAGCGCCGAGGTGTCCAAGGGTGGTCCGCTCGCCCCGGGCTACGAGGTCGAGAGGTCGACCGCCGGGACCGCGCGGTCCGCCTCGGGCATCTGCAGGAATTCCGACGGCTTGAAGTTGAACATGCCGGCGATGATGTTCGTGGGGAACACCTGCTGCGCCGTGTTGAACTTCATGACCACGTCGTTGTAGAACTGACGCGCGAAACCGATCTTGTTCTCGGTCGCCGACAGCTCTTCCTGCAATTGGAGCGCGTTCTGGTTGCTCTTGAGCTCGGGGTAGTTCTCCATCACGGCGAACAGGCGCCCGATGCCCTGCGACAGCTCGCCCTCGGCGGCGCCACGCTCGGCGATGCTGGTCGCCGACAGCGCCCGGGCCCGCGCATTCATGACCTTCTCGAGCGTCTCCTGCTCGAACTTCATGACGCCCTTGACCGTGTTGACCAGGTTCGGGATGAGATCCGCGCGCCGCTTGAGCTGCACGTCGATCTGCGCCCAGGCGTTCTGCGCCTGGTTGCGCAGCGCGACCAACCCGTTGAACTGACCCACCAGCCAGAGCGCGGCCAGGACGAGCACGGCCAGGAGCACGATTCCGAACATTCGCTTTGCCTCCTTCGGGCGTTTTCGCGGGGCTGGCTTCGCCCGGGAGGGGCGAGGGGCGTCCGCGATGCCCCACTACGCGTTCGGCGCGCGCGGGTTGCGCGCGCCCTGCACAACAGGCCGCTTACGGTAGGGCGCGCCGCCCGCCGGCGCCAGCGAAACCCGCACAGCCGCGCCTCCTCCACCATCTTAATGAAGGGTCGCCGCGCTGCCCGGCCTTGGGTAGAGTGAGGGCGTCCCCTGCCAAGGAGAACGCCATGGAGATCCGGATCACCTACTGCACCGAGTGAAACTACCTTCCCCAGGCCTCCAGTTTGGCGGCCGAGCTGAAGCAGCGATTCGACGTGGATGCCGTGCTCGAGCAGGGGCACAAGGGCATCTTCGACGTGACGGTGGACGGCGAGGTCGTGTACTCGAAATACGAGACACGCCGCTTCCCACATCCGAACGAAGTCGGGGACGCGATCGAAGCCCGCCGCTAGCCCCGGAACACGACGCCCCCCGCAGCCAGCGCGCTACGGGGGGCGAGTCATGCGAGGAGAAACCCGTGGCCGAACAACGCTACAACGATCTCGGCGACCCGATCTGTCCGACCTGCGGGTCGGAGGACACCGCGCCGATCCACCAGGAGCCGATGTGGACGAGCACGGACGAGCCGGACCCCTCGGTCAAGGATCCGCCGTGGTACAAGTGCCTGGCCTGCCGGCACAAGTGGCGGACCGACCAGCGGGGCTGATCAACGGCGGGTGGGGGACTCCTCGATCCCGAGTCGCCCGCGCCCCGCATCGAGCGTGGCCTTCACGCCGAGCGGCAGCGTGACGTTGGGCTGGAGCG
>JBDTYW010000119.1:0-6538 GCA_040005445.1 Candidatus Eiseniibacteriota bacterium | reverse complement strand
AGATCGCGCTCCTGATCGCGAGCCACGTGAAGGGCAACGTGCGCGAGCTCGAGGGTTGCCTGTTGCGCCTGATCGCCTACACGTCGATCACGCGGCGCTCGGAGCCGACGGTCGAGATGACCGAGGAGATCCTGCGCGAGTTTGTGCACGCGGAGTCGCTGGCGATCGAGCCGGACGCGATCGTCCACGTGGTGTCGGGCCACTACGGAATCACCCGCGAGCAGCTCAAGGGCAAGCGCCGGACGAATTCGGTGGCGCTGCCGCGGCAGGTGGCCATGTTCCTGATGCGCCGCCAGACCACGCTGTCGCTGTCGGAGATCGGGCGCTTCTTCGATCGGGATCACACCACCGTGATCCACGCCTGCAGCAAGATCGAGCGCCTGATGATCGAAGACCGAATGATGCGCGAGAGCATCGACCGCCTCGCCGAACACATCCAGGAAGCGCGCTGAGCCGGGGACAAGTCGGGGGATATCCCGGGGACGAACCGGGGGGCGCCGGGGGACAAGAAACCTGTCCCCGTGGAGGCTCCCGAATCACCCGGAATCGCGGGCGGGTTGTCCCCGGGGTGTCTGTGGCTCCAATGTGATGAAAGACAGTGGGTTAGGTCGGATTTTATAGACTTATGCACAAATCCACCACTCCTACTGTTTCTTTATCTTTTAAGTTCTTGAGAGAAAAGAGAATAACCAGTAGTTTGACCTTGTCCGGCCAGCGTAGGTCGGCCTAGACTCTGGCGGCTCGAAATCAGGCCGGTTTGGGCTCTCCAAACCCGGCCTCTTTTCGGGCCCGCGTGGCCCCCCGTGCCAGCCCCGGGACCAGGAGAAGTCGAGAATGGAATTCACGATCCAGCAGTCGGATCTGTCGTACGCGTTGTCCACCGCCCTGGCCTCGGTCCCGTCCAAGAGCACGCTCGCGATTCTCTCCGCGGTGCTGATCGAGGCCGAGAAGGACGAACTTCGCATCACGGGCACGGACCTCGATGTCACGACCACAATCACCGTGCCGTGCAGCGTGAAGACGCCGGGTCGCGCGGCCGTCCAGGCGCGCCACTTCGCCGACACCGTGCGCAAGCTCCCGAAGGACCAGGTGCGCGTCGCCGAGGATGCCCAGGGCCGGATCAGCATCGAGTACGGCAAGGGCAAGGGACGATCCGCCGTGCCCCGGCAAAACGACCAGGAATTTCCCGCACTTCCGACGGTCAAGGCCGACGCGAAGGCGACGATCGAGGGCCCGGCGCTCGCGCGGCTGATCGCTCGCTCGGCGTACGCCGTGTCCGGCGACGAGACCCGGCCGATGCTCAACGGCGTCTACGTGCAGGCCGAAGCCAAGCAGGTTGCATTTGTCGCGACCGACGGGCATCGGCTTGCGCGCGCCACCCGCGCCGGCGATTTCACCGGGCTCGGCAAGCAGGCGGTGATCGTTCCCAGCAAGACCATCGGCGCCCTCGGGCGCATGGCCTCCGAGGCCACCAGCCCGGTCGAGATCGCGGTTTCCACCCAGCGCAACCACATCGCGTTCCGCCTGCGCATCGGCCAGAACGACGTCACGGTGTATTCGCGACTGCTCGAGGGTCCGTTCCCCAATTACGAGCAGGTGATCCCGAAGAACAACCCGAAGGAACTCGTGGTCTCGCGCCTGGCGCTGCGCGAGGCGCTCGATCGCGTCGCCACGCACGCGGACAACATCACGCACCAGGTGCGGTTCGCCGTGGCCCCCGACGAGGTTCGCCTCTCGGTCAACACGGCAGACGTCGGCGCCGGCGAAGAAACGGTCGAGGCGAAGTATGACGGGGAAGAACTCGAGGTCGGTTACAACTCGAACTACCTGCTCGACATCCTGCGCACGATCGAGACCGAGAACGTGGTCTTCCGGCTGAACACGTCGATCAGCGCCGGCATCGTCGAGCCGCACGGCGCCCTGTCCGACGGTGCAGAAGAGGTGCTTTGCCTGATCATGCCGCTGCGCCTGCCCGAACCGGCCGCGGTGTGATGCGGGACCGGGGTTCCGCCGGCCACCCCGCCCCATCCCGCGCTGCAAGCGCACCGGCGATCGGCGCGCTCCTGCCGGGCACGCTCGCGCGGCTCGGCCTGGCCGAGGGAATCGCGCGTTGGCGGGCGGTCGTGGAATGGGACGCGATCGTGGGGGAAGCCCTGGCGTGCTCCACCAAGGCCCGGCGGATCGAGGGCGACACGCTGGTCGTAGAAACCACCGACATGTTCGGGATGAGCCACTTCAAGCCGGGGTTGCTCAAGCTCGTCCGGGATCACATCGGATCCGAACTCATTCGCGACATCCGCCTCGAGCTGAAGCGAAACTAGGAATCGCGGCCGTGGGCCGGGGAGAGCGCGCATGCCTCCGAAGGAAGACACGACCTTGACGGAAGAGCCCAAGGGACACCACTACGACGCAACCAACATCACGGTGCTGGAGGGCCTCGAGGCCGTCCGCAAGCGTCCTGCCATGTACATCGGCGACATCGGCATTCGCGGTCTCCACCACCTCGTGTACGAAGTGGTCGACAACGCGATCGACGAGGCGCTGGCCGGCTACTGCGACACCGTGCGCGTCATCATCCACGGCGACAACTCGATCTCGGTCGCGGACAACGGCCGCGGCATTCCCGTCGACCTCCACGCCAAGACCAAGCGCCCCGCACTCGAGGTCGTGATGACCACGCTGCACGCCGGCGGCAAGTTCGACTCGGACTCGTACAAGGTCTCGGGCGGGTTGCACGGCGTGGGCGTCTCGGTCGTCAACGCGCTTTCGGAGTGGCTCGAGGTCGAAGTCGCGCGCGACGGCAAGTTCCATCGCCAGCGCTACCAGCGCGGCAAGCCCCAGGGGGATGTCGAGGTGCTCGGAAAGGTCGAGGCCACGCGCCCGGCCGGCGGCCAGGGTGACGCCGCCGACGGCGGATCGCGCCGGGCGAAGCCGGGCGCGACCCAGGGAGAGCTCGAGCTGCTGCGCGCGGGCATGGGTTCGCCGACCGGCACGCTGGTCCACTTCCTGCCGGACGCTTCGATCTTCGAGACCATCGAGTATTCGTACGACACGCTCGCGGCGCGCCTGCGCGAGCTGGCGTTCCTCAACAACAACATCACGATCGGCCTGGCCGACGAGCGGACCGGCAAGAGCCAGGCCTGGCACTTCGACGGCGGCATCGCCGAGTTCGTCAAGCACCTGAACCTGAACAAGACCGCGCTCCACCCGAAGCCCCTCTACTTCCAGCGCACCGAGGACACGACCGCGGTCGAGGTCGCGCTCCAGTACAACGATTCGTACGCGGAGACCGTGCTGTCGTTCGTCAACAACATCAACACGATCGAGGGCGGCACGCACCTCGTCGGCTTCCGCTCCGCGCTCACGCGCACGCTGCAGAACTACGCCGACCGCGAGGGTATGACCAAGAACCTCAAGGAAGGCTTCGGCGGCGAGGACGTGCGCGAGGGCCTGGCGGCCGTCGTGTCGGTCAAGATCCGCGACCCGCAGTTCGAGGGCCAGACCAAGACCAAGCTCGGCAACAGCGAGGTCAAGGGCATCGTCGAGCGCATCGTGGGCGAGGGCCTGCGGACGTTCTTCGAAGAAAATCCAAGCATCGGGCGCAAGATCATCGACAAGGTCGTGGGCGCGGCGCGCGCGCGCGAGGCCGCGCGCAAGGCGCGCGAGCTGGCGCGGCGCAAGAGCATCATGGACGGCGGCTCGCTGCCCGGGAAGCTTGCCGACTGCGCGTGGGACGACCCCGCCCAGTGCGAGATCTTTCTGGTCGAGGGCGACTCGGCCGGCGGCTCGGCGAAGCAAGGCCGCGATCGCCGCTTCCAGGCGATCCTGCCGCTCAAGGGCAAGATCCTCAACGCCGAAAAGGCGCGCCTCGACAAGGTGCTGTCGAACGAGGAAATCCGCACGATCATCACCGCGCTTGGCGCCGGCGTGGGGGCGAACGACTTCGACCTCACGAAGCTGCGCTACCACCGCGTGATCATCATGACCGATGCCGACATCGACGGAGCCCACATCCGCACGCTGCTGCTCACGTTCCTCTACCGTCAGATGCCGGCCCTGTTCGAGAACGATCACATCTACATCGCGCAACCCCCGCTCTTCCTCGTCAAGAAGGGCAAGGAAGAGATCTGGTGCTACACGGAGAAGGATCGCGACGCGGCCACCGAGCGCCTCGGCAGGAAGGGCGTGCACATCCAGCGGTACAAGGGTCTCGGCGAAATGAATCCCGAGCAGCTCTGGCGCACGACGATGAATCCCGAGGTGCGGACGCTGCTTCGCGTGAAGATGGCCGACCCGATGCAGGCCGACGGGATCTTCACGACGCTCATGGGCGATCAGGTCGAGCCCCGCCGCGCCTTCATCGAGGAAAACGCGACCTACGTGAAGAACCTGGACATCTAGCCCGCCCACCGGGAGTCGATCGATGAGCGATTTGAGCCGCCAGAAATACTCCGACATCTTCCTCGAAGACGAGATGAAGACGTCGTACCTCAATTACTCGATGTCGGTGATCGTGTCGCGCGCGCTCCCGGACATCCGCGACGGCCTCAAGCCGTCGCAGCGCCGCATCTTGGTCGCGATGAACGACCTGGGCCTGGCGCCCGGCCGGCCGTATCGAAAGTGCGCCAAGATCGCCGGCGACACGTCGGGCAACTATCACCCGCACGGCGAGCAGGTCGTCTACCCGACCCTCGTGCGCATGGCGCAGGACTTCAACATGCGCTACCCGCTCGTGGACGGCCAGGGCAACTACGGCAGCATCGACGGCGATGCGCCGGCGGCCATGCGCTACACCGAGGCCCGCCTCACGCCGCTTGCGATGGAGATGCTGAGGGACCTCGAGAAGAACACCGTCATGATGCGGCCCAACTACGACGAGACGATCGAGGAGCCCGTCATCCTGCCGTCCGTCGTGCCCAACCTGCTGATCAACGGCGCTTCGGGCATCGCGGTCGGCATGGCCACCGAGATCCCGCCGCACAACCTGACGGAGATCGCCGACGCGATCGCGCTCCTGATCGAGAAGCCGGAGTGCACGCTCGACGAGATCATGAAGCACGTCAAGGGACCCGACTTTCCGACCGGAGCGATGATCTACGGCTTCAAGGGCATCCGCGATTGCTATGAGACCGGCCGCGGGTTGATCCGGGTGCGCGCGAAGGCGAGCGCGGAGGAGAGCCGCAACGGCAAGATGGCACTCGTGGTCACCGAGATTCCGTACCAGGTCAACAAGACCAACCTGCTCGAGAAGATCGCGGACCTGGTCAAGGACGGGAAGATCACCGGCATCTCGGACCTGCGCGACGAGTCCGATCGCGACGGCATGCGCATCGTGATCGAGCTCAAGAAGGACGCGCAGCCCAAGGTCGTGCTCAACCAGCTCTACGTGCACACCCAGCTGCAGTCGACGTTCGGCGCGATCATGCTGTCGCTGGTCGACGGACGGCCCCAGACTCTGCCGCTCAAGATGATGCTCGAGGAGTACGTCGCCCACCGCAAGATCGTGGTGCGCCGGCGCACCGAGTTCGAGCTTTCCGAGGCGGAGAAGCGCGCCCACATCCTCGAGGGCCTGAAGATCGCGCTCGACCACCTCGACGAGGTGATCGCGCTCATCCGCAAGTCGCCCGACACCGAGGCCGCGCGCGCGGGCCTGATGAAGACTTTCGGCCTGTCCGAGATCCAGTCCAACGCAATCCTCGACATGCGCCTCGGCCGCCTGGTGGCGCTCGAGCGCGAGAGGATCGAGCAGGAGTACCTCGAGGTCATCCAGCTCATCGAGCGCCTCAAGGGCATCCTCGCGAGCGAGAAGAAGATCCTGGCGATCATTCTCGAGGAGGTGCTCGACCTCAAGAAGAAGTACGGGGACGAGCGCCGCACGATGATCGTCCCCGAGGAGGGCGAGATCTCGCTCGAAGACCTGATCAAGGACGAGGACATGGTGGTGACGATCAGCCACGCCGGTTACATCAAGCGCAACCCGGTGTCGCTGTTCCGGGCGCAGCGCCGCGGCGGCAAGGGGCTGATCGGCGCGAAGACCAAGGAAGAGGATTTCGTCGCGCACCTGTTCGTCGCGTCGACGCACGCCTACCTGCTGTTCCTGACGAATCGCGGGCGCTGCTACTGGCTCAAGGTGCACGAGATCGACCAGGCCGGCCGCGCGGCGAAGGGCCGCCCGATCGTCAACCTGATCGAGATCGACCGCGAGGAGCGCGTCACCACTGTCGTGCCGGTCAAGCAGTTCGACGACCAGCACTTCCTCGTCATGGCGACGCGGCTCGGCGTGATCAAGAAGACGCTGCTGTCGGCGTACGGCAATCCGCGCCGTGGCGGCATCAACGCGATCGACCTCGACGAGGGCGACGAGATGATCGAGGCCGCGATCACCGACGGCACGCAGGACCTGATCCTGGCGAAGCGCCAGGGCAAGGCGATCCGCTTCCACGAGCAGGAAGTGCGCGCCATGGGCCGCACCGCGCACGGCGTCAAGGCGGTCACGCTCGAGGCGGGCGACGTCGTGGTCTCGATGGTCCCGGTCCGG
>JBDTYW010000118.1:0-6567 GCA_040005445.1 Candidatus Eiseniibacteriota bacterium | reverse complement strand
CGGCGCCCAGCTCCACATCGAGCGCGCCAGGCCCGTCCAGTCCCGGCCGAGCTTGCGCGCCAGGCCGGCGGAGGCCAGCCATTGCGCCTGCTCGAGGGCCTTTCGGTATTCGAGCCGCAGCGAGCCCTTGGTCAGCGGGTCGCCCGTCCATTCGAGCCCGGATGCGACTGCGGTCATGCCGTTGCTCGCCGGGGCGCCCTCGGTGGGCGTGACCCGCTCGAGCGAGAGCAACAGGCGCACGCCCGGGGAGAGGCGGAAGCGATCGCGCAGGCCCATCGCCGCCTCGGCGTTGCGGCCGCCGAACGCGTCGCGCACGCGGTACTCACTGAACGCGGTGAGGTCGGACATGCCGTCCGCCGCGAAGCCGAACACCGTGCTGTTGAGGCCCTGCTCGCCGTTCAGCGCGTAGGGGCCGGCGAACCCGTTCAGGAACTCGTGGCGACCGTAGGCGCGCACGTGGTCCGTGAGACGCATGTCGCCGCCCAGCTCGAAGCGCTTCGCGTTGCCCGCGCCGAGGTCGTTCTCGTATTCGGCGAACACGCTCGTGCGCGGATTGAACTGCGCGGTGAGCCGCGCGCGTGCTGCGTCGGTGCGATTGGGCGTGGGCACGGCATTGCCTCCGCCGGCCGGGAGCACGCTCTCCCGCGCCAGGCGGTAGCCGACGCCGAACGTCATGCCGTCGCTCAGGCGACGCTCGAGGCCGAGCGAAGCCCCCTTGCGGCGTCCGCCGGTCTGCTCGTCCTGCGAGCGCACGCCTTCGGCGAGGATCGAGGTCCGGCCGCCGAGCTGGTAGCGCCCGCCGCCGCCCCATTCCTCGCGTCCGGCCGCGTAGCCCGACGACGGGTTGTCGAAGCCGATGTTCGTGCGCACCGCGTAGCCGCGCAGGTCGAGGTGATCGGCCTGGTGGTGCAGCTCCGCGCGATACGCCTTCGATCCATTCGCGCCGGCGCTGTCGGTGTGCGCCCACTCGGCCGTGGCGTAAGTGCGCGCCAGCAAGCGCACCGTCGCGCCTGCGCCGTACTGGACGTGCGCGCGAAGCGGGTCGTCCTCCTTGACGTACGAGCCCATGAGCTCGATGCGGTCGGTCGGCTTGAGGTTCGCGCTGCCGCCGGCGGTCCAGAAGCGGTCGCCGCCGCCCTCGACCTCGTAGGTCACGCGCACCGAGACCGGGTTCAGGCGCTCGTCCAGCGCCGACACCGGCGCGCGGAACAGGAGGCGCCCGGTGAACGGCTCGATCGTGTAGTCCGCGAAGCGCGTCATGACCTTGCGCGCGAGGATCACGGTCGGGTTGTTGCGGTCGCGCGTCAGGATCTCGACGCGCTCGCTGTTGAGCACGCCGTCCTTGCGCGACAGGGGGTACGGACCGGAGACCCCGCGACCCTCGATCTCGTCCACGACCTGGCGGTCGCGGTCGTGGGTGGCGAACGCGTCCACCGCGGCGCGACCGTTCTCGACGTGCGCGCGGCCGCCGTTGACGCCGCGGAAGTACGCGCCGAGCACGCGGATCGGGTCGAGCGCCGCGGTCTGGAAGTCGCCGTAGAGCGCGTACGAGCGGCCGCGCTCGAGCCGGGCGTACAGGCGCTCGGTCGACTGCGCCTCGAAGCTCTCGATCGAGGCATCGCCGAAGATCGCCTCGCCCTCGTCCGGCCGGATGTCGTCGAAGCGGCGACGGTCGGCCGCGTGCTCGGAGTCGAAGCGGACGGTCACGCCGACGTCGCCGCCGATTGTGCCCTTCGCGAACATCGCGCCGCGCGCGCCCAGGATCGACGTGCCGGTGCTGTTGTCCGAGCGGACGACCGCGAACGCGTCCTCGAAGCGGTCGCGAATCTGGCCCGGAGCGAGATCAACGTCGTGCAGGGAGCGGTGGTCGTAGCGGCCCTCGATCGTGCCCGCGACGAGCCAGGGGCGCGCGTTCGGCACGAACACCAGCTCGGCCTCGGCCTCGCGCACGCCGCGCAACGCGTCCGGCCCGACCGCGGTGACCCGGCCCGTGAGGTTCGTGTCCTCGGTCACGCGCACGATCGCCGGTCCCGCCGTGGCGGGGGCGACCAGCAGGAACGTGGCCTGGTGCCTGACGCTGGTCTGGACGCCGTCCTTGCCCGGGTCCTGGTCGGCGACCTGCCACTGGCCGCGGTCGCTGTCGAGCGTGATCGCCACCAGCGAATCGCCCGCGACCTGCACCGTGACCGGCACGAGCGTGTGCCCGTCCGCCGGCGCCGGGCGCCGGGGGACCGAGATCGCAAGCCCGCTCGCCAGCGGACGCACGTGGCCGGCAAGCAGCCCCGGCGTGCCGGGCGCGTCGGGCACGAGCGAGCTCGCGGCCGACAGCATTGCGCGCGGATCCGATCCGGCCGCGCCGCCACCCGGCATCAGGTGGAAGAACGCTCCGTCATCGCTGCGCGCGCCGGCGTCGCCGGCCGCCGGCGTGCCGTCGAGCACGCGCGTCGCGCCCGGATCGACGTTCGCCGCGATCATCGGCTGTGCGGTGACGATCGCCGCGCGCACCTCGCCCAACTCGCGCCGGGCCTTGAGCTCCGTGACGAACGCCGGGTCGCAGCCGGCGAGCGAGAAGTCGGCGCGGTAGAGCTCGCCGTCCTTGACGTCGGCGAAGCGCGTCCCCGGATCCATGCCGTCGCGGGTGTCGACGACCTGCACGCGCGCGCCCCGCGGCAGCGTCGTGCGGTCCAGCTTGACGGTGTGCAGCCGGGGCGTGACCGCCTCGAAGTGGTACTTGCCCTCGGCGTCCGTGACCGCCGACCGGCCGTCCTCCATGTAGACGCGGACGCCCGGCACGCCGAGTTCCTCCGCGCCCTGCGTCCGGTTGGTATCGCAGCCGCAATCCGCCCACACCTTGCCGGCGAGGATCC
Source organism: Candidatus Eiseniibacteriota bacterium (assembly GCA_040005445.1). Taxonomy (GTDB): domain Bacteria; phylum Eisenbacteria; class RBG-16-71-46; order RBG-16-71-46; family DASYSL01; genus JANPEF01. The sequence goes on along the minus strand of JBDTYW010000118.1, from coordinate 3,700 downwards.
CGTCGTCGGCGAACACGCCGCCCTGGATCGTGACCTTCGCGACCGAGGTGTTCGAGCGCAGGTTGAGCCCCGCGTTTTCGGCGTAGGCGCGGTTGATGCCGTCGCCGAGCATGGCCGCGGTTCCGACGATTGCGCGGTAGCGCAGCGTGAGCGCGCCGTTCGCCGGCACGGTGCCGAGGTTGAACGCGAGGCCCGGACCGGGCACGCCGCCGGGATTCGCGATCGGCGTGCCGTTGATCGAGGCGGTGCCGTAGGCGAAGCGGAAGCCGACCGGGAGCGTGTCGCGCACGACGACGCCCGGCACCGGCGAGATTCCCTGGTTCGAGACCACGAGCGTGTAGGTGACCACGTCGGCCGGTTCGGCGATCGTGGGCGCCACGCGTTTGTCCATCACGAGCTGCGACGAGATGCCGACCGGGGCCGGGGTGTCGCTGCCGCGGTCGTTGCCCGGGTCGGTGTCGCCCGGCGTCTGCGCGACGGCGGCGTTGAGCACCGACGGGTATGCGGCGCCGGAGACCAACACGGTGAGCGTGAACGTCGCGCTGTCGGCGGGTGCGATCGGGCCCGGGTTCGTGGCCGTGACCACGTTGCCGAGCGCCGATCCGCTCCAGCCCGCACCTGTGACCGAGACGAACGACAGGCCGGCCGGCAGGGTGTCGCGCACCGTGATCGTACCCGTCGTCGCCGCCGTCCCGAGGTTGAGCACCGCGATCTGGTAGACGCCGTTCGCGCCCACCGTGAACGAGCCGACATGGCGCTTGAGCAGGGTGAGGTCCGGCGCGCCGCTGACCAGCGTGGCGTCGGTTGCGCGGTCGTTCGCCGCGCTCGCGTCCCCGGCGGTCTGCGCCACGGCGACGTTGGTCACGCCCGGCAAGGCGGTGTTGTCGACCGTCACGTTGAGCGTGAAGAACAGGCTGTCTCCCGGCGCGATCGGACCCGGGTTCGTTGCGGTCACGACCTGGCCGGCCGCGGAGAACGTCCAGCCCGGCCGCACGCCGCTGATGAACGTGAGACCCGCCGGCAGGCTATCCACCACGGTGATCGTGCCGGCGGTCGGCAGGACGCCCACGTTCGTGACGGTGAGGAGGTAGGAGCCGATCTGGCCGACCGTGAACGCTCCCGTGTGGCGCTTGGTGAGCGCGAGATCCGGCGCGCCGCCCACCGCGCTCGTGTTCGAGCCGGTGTCGTTCGACGCGTTGACGTCGCCGGTGGTGGCGACGCTCGCGCTGTTGCCCACCGACGGCACGGCCGCCACTCCGACCGAGGTCGTGATCGTGACCAGAGTGCTGTCGCCGGGAGCGATCGGACCGGCGTTGGTCGCGGTGACGGTGCCCGACGCCTCGTTGACGATCCAGCCCGCGCCGCTGCCGGAGACGTAGCTCAGGCCGGCGGGGAGGACATCGGTGACCGTGATCGGGCCGGTGGTCGGCCCGGTGCCCACGTTCGTGACGGTGAGGTCGTAGTTCGCCGCACCCCCGACCGTGAATGGCGCGCCCGGGGCGCGCTTGACGAGTTGCAGGTCCGGCGGGAACACCGGCGCCGGCTGGACGACCGTCGGATCCGTGCCGCGATCGTTGCCGGAGTTGACGTCGCCCGCGACCTGCGCCACCGCGGCGTTGGTCACGCTGGGGACGGCGGCCGCGCCGACGGTGACGTCGAGCGTGAAGCTCGCGCTGTCGCCCGCGGCGATCGGTCCCGCGTTGGTCGCGGTCACGACGCCCGAGGCCTCGTTTACAGCCCAACCCGCGCCCGCGCCCCCGGCGAAGCCGAGGCCGGTGGGCAGCGAGTCGAGCACGGTGATCGTGCCGCTGGTGGGCAGCGTGCCGTCGTTGTAGACCGTGATGAGGTACTGACCGTTGACGCCCTCGTTGAAGTTGCCGGCATGCGACTTGACCAGGCGCAGGTCGGGCGCGCCGTTGACCGCGGTCGTGCTGCTGCCCGTGTCGTTCCCCGGGGTCGTGTCGCCCGCCGTGCTGCCCGTCGCCGCGTTGACGACCGAGGGCGCCGCGGCCGCGCCGACCAGGACGTTCAGCGTGACCAGAGCGCTGTCGCCGGCGGCGATCGGTCCCGGGTTGGTCGCGGTGACGGTGCCCGCCACCTCGTTGACGGTCCAGCCCGCGCCGCTGCCGGAGACGTAGCTCAGGCCGGCGGGGAGGACGTCGGTGATCGTGATCGAGCCGGTCGTCGCCGCTCCGCCGACGTTCGTGACCATGATCTCGTAGGTCGCGGTCGCGCCGACCGTGAACGGCGGCGCGAGCGCGCGCTTGACCACCTGCAGGTCCGGCGCATTCGCCGTCACCACGGTCGGATCGGTCGCCCGGTCGTTGCCGGCGTTGACGTCGCCTGCGGCCTGAACCACCGCGGCGTTGGTCACGCCGGGCACGGCGCCCGCGCCGACCTCGACGTCGAGCGTGAAGCTCGCGCTGTCGCCCGGGGCGAGCGCGGCCGCGTTGGTCGCGGTCACGACACCCGAGGTCTCGTTGACGATCCAGCCCGAGCCCGCGCCCGCGGCGAAGCCGAGGCCGGTGGGCAGCGAGTCGAGCACGGTGATCGTGCCGCTGGTGGGCAGCGTGCCCACGTTGGTCACGGTGATCGTGTACTGGCCGGGGGAGCCGACCGTGAAGTCGCCGGCATGTCGCTTGACGAGTTGCAGGTCGGGCGCTCCCACGACCGCGTTCGACACCGAGCTGGAGTCGTTCGACGCGTTCGAGTCGCGGCTGGTCGAGGCCTGGGCGAGGTTGCGCACGCCCGGGACTGCCGCCGCCGTGACGACCGCCGAGATCGTGACCTTGGAGCTGTCGCCCGGCGCGATCGGACCGGGGTTGCTCGCGGTGACCACGCCGACGCTCTCGCTCACGAGCCAGCCCGGGCCGCTGCCCGAGACGTAGGAAAGCCCGGCGGGCAGCGAGTCGACGAGCGCGATCGCGCCGGTCGTCGGGCCTGCGCCGATGTTCGTGAAGGACAACGTATAGGTCGCAGTCTGCCCGACCGTGAACGTGCCCGGTGCCGCGCGCTTGACCAATTGCAGGTCGGGCGAAGGAAGCACGGCGACGGTCGTGGTCGCCGAGGCGGTGTTATTCGCGGGGGCGGAGTCGGGGCGTTCGCTCGCGGCGTGCGCCCGATTGACCAGCGTGCCGAGGACGCTCGGCGTGACCACGATCGTGACCGTCGCGGACTGGCCCGGCGCGAGCATGCCGAGCGCGGCCTGGACGATGCCGGAGGCCTGGTTCGCCGTGCCCTGCGTGGCGTTCACGCTGACGAACGAGACGCCCGCCGGCAGCGTGTCCAGCGCCGTGACCGTGAACGCCGTGTCCGGCCCCGCGTTCGAGACCAGTAGTGTGTAGGTCAGCGCGGAGTCGGGCTCGACCGGGTCCGGCGCGTCGCCCTTCGAGATCGAGATGTCGGCGTTGGCAAGTCCGACCTGGACCGGCGCGTGTGCGGGCAGGCTGTCGTTGAGCGCGAGCGTACTGTCGATGATCGCCGAGCCCACGTGCGCGAGCACCTGGTTGACGTAGGTGCCGACGGTCGCCGGGAACGACGCCTGGTACACGAGGTCGCGCGTGCTGCTCGCGGGCACGGAGAATGGCCCGTACCAGCGCGCGGTCTGCCCGGTCATGGAGGGATTCGCGATCGCCGCGCCGTTGAAGGTCGAGCTGCCGGGCACGAGCGTCGCCGCGCCGGGGAGCACGTCCTTGAAGTT
>JBDTYW010000117.1:0-6580 GCA_040005445.1 Candidatus Eiseniibacteriota bacterium | reverse complement strand
GCATGACCGTCGGCAACAAGTCACGCGCCGCGCGCATCCTCGGAATCTCGCGTCCGACGTTGATCGAGAAGCTCAAGCGCATGGACTACGACGTGAGCGATGTCAAAGAACGCGACATGTAAGAAAATCGAACAAATCCCCTAAGTGCTTTAAATAGAAGGCGCTTCAATGTTGGACCCGGGGCGACTGTCAAGAAACACGACACCCCCGAACCCCTAAGTCCTTGTCCTGCCGTCTTTCGCCCGCTGTCCACGCCCGCGCACGAGATCTCCGTTTTACGTAACTCGCATCACGACAATAAGTTAACCCTGTAAGATTTCCTAACACGTTGAAAAATCAAGGACTTGGCACGCCGGGTGCATTGCAATGCCATGGAAGTCTGGAGGTGGGATGTGCTCAAAAGCGTGCTCATCGTGGATGACGAAGTTCTACTCGCTCGCACGCTCGCGAATGCGCTGCGCGACGCCGGCTGGCAAGCGGTGACCGCCGACAGCGCCGAAGCCGCGGCGGTGCTCCTGTTTCCGCACCACCGTTACGACGTGGTCGTGCTCGACCACCGCTTGCCGGGAGAGTCGGGAGTGTCGCTCCTCGAGCGCATGCGCGCCGAGCGTGATGCGACCCCCGCGATCCTGATGACGGCCTACGAGACGGCGAGCATGCGGAGCCGCGCGCTCGAACTGTCCGTCGCAGGGTTCTTCCGGAAGCCGTTCGATCTCGGCGAGCTGCTCGAACGTCTCGAGCAGATCGTCACAGGGAATGACGCCCGGGCGGCAACGCCCGGCGGCAGGTTGGGCTGAAGCACCGTTCACGCGGCCTCCCTCGGGAAGCCGGCGCCCAATCCACCGATCACATGCCACGGAGGGGGTGATTTCGCATGGCGAAGAAGGCTGCCAAGAAGAAGGCCACGAAGAAGGCTGCCAAGAAGTCGACGAAGAAGGCTGCCAAGAAGAAGAAGTAAGCTTCTTGGGACCTGGCACGTCCGTACGGGGGCGATCCGAAAGGGTCGCCCCCCGTTTTATGTGGGCCTCTCTCTGGTAGGGTGAGCTCTCACCCTCGACGAGGAGCCGAACCTGGAAGCCCCCGCACCGCGGCGCCGCGCCGGCCGCCCCCCCAAGCCCGATCCGGATCCCGCGCCCACGCCCGGGGCCGTCCTCGCCGAGGAGGACGTGGTGCGGATCCGCGGCGCGCGCCAGCACAACCTCAAGGGCCTCGATCTCGACCTGCCGCGCGGCCGCATGACTGTGATCACCGGGGTCTCGGGCAGCGGCAAGTCCTCGCTCGCCTTCGACACGCTCTATGCCGAAGGGCAGCGCCGGTACGTCGAGTCGGTCTCCACCTACGCCAAGCAGTTCCTCGGGCGCCTCCCGCGTCCGGAGGTGGATACGATCTCGGGCCTCTCGCCCGCGGTCGCGATCCAGCAGTCGAACCGCGCCCGCAGCGCGCGCTCGACCGTGGGCACGGCGACCGAGATCTACGACTACCTGCGCCTCCTGGTCGCGCGCGTCGGCGTGCCGCATTGCCCGAAGTGCGGCCGCCCGGTGCTCGCGGACTCGCCGGGCCGGATCGTGGACGAGGCCGGGGAATGGGCGGAAGGACTCGAGGTGCGGGTGTTCGCCCCCGTCGCGTTGCCCGAGCGCCTGCCGTGGAAGGACGTGGCGCAGGGGCTTTCGGCGAATGGCTACCTGCGGATCGGCGTCCCTGCGCGCTTGGGGCCGTGGACGCTGGCCGACCTCGACCCGCTGCCGAAGCTGCCGCGCGGCGCCCGGGTCGTGCACGTGCTGATCGATCGCATGCGCTGGAAGTCCGGCCTCGCCACCCGGCTCGCCGAGGCGCTCGAGTCGGCGTTCGCCCGCGGCGACGGGCGGTTGGAGCTACAACTCGGAGAGGAGGAGCCGCCGCGCCCGCGCAGCGAGCGCCGCGAGTGCCCGGTCGACGGACTCGCGTTGCCCGAGCCGCAACCGAACCTGTTCTCGTTCAACTCGCCGCTGGGCGTCTGCCCGACGTGCCGCGGATTCGGCGACGTGCTGGAGTTCGACCCGGCGCGGATCGTGCCCGACCCGCAGAAGACGCTCACCGAGGGCGCGATCGACCCGTGGGCCGGCTCGTGGCGCGCGCACTTCTCGAAGAAGCTTTCCGAGCTCTCGAAGCGCCACGGCGTGCCGCTCGACGTCCCGTGGAGCCGGTTGAGCGAGGCCCAGCACGCGCTCGTGATGGACGGCGCGCCCGGGTTCCGCGGGGTGATGCCGTTCCTCGAGCGGCTCAAGGCGAAGGACTACAAGGCGGCGAACCGGTTCATCATCAAGCGCTACCAGCGGCCCTCGCGCTGCCCCACCTGCCACGGCTCGCGGCTCAAGCCCGAGGCGCTCTGGGTCCGCCTCGGCGGCAAGGACATCGCGCAGCTCTCAGCGCTCACGCTCGGCGAGTTGCTGGTGTTCGTCGACCGGCTGGAAGGCGAGCTCGGGCCCATGCAGCGCGAGATCGCGAGCAGCATCCTCGCCGAGCTCACATCGCGGCTGCGCTACCTCGTGCGCGTCGACCTCGCCTACCTCACGCTCGATCGCCTGGCGCGCACGCTGTCGGGCGGCGAGGCGCAGCGCATCGAGCTGTCCAACGCGCTGGGCGCAAACCTGGTCGACACGCTGTATGTGCTCGACGAGCCGACCGTTGGCCTCCACCCGCGCGACAGCGAGCGCCTGGCCGACGTGCTGCACGACCTCGCAGCGCGCGGCAACACGCTGGTGGTGGTGGAGCACGACCCGTTGCTGATCGGGCGCGCCGACTGGGTGGTCGACCTCGGGCCGGGCGCCGGCACGCTCGGCGGGAACCTGCTGTGGTCGGGACCGGGCGCGGCGCTGGTCGAGCCGGGCGGGCCCGACACCTCGACCGCGCGCTACCTGAGGGGCGAGTCGCGGGTCGAGCGCGTGCGCCGGCCGGTCGCGGAGCACGGGCCGTTCCTCGAGATCCGGGGCGCACGCCGGCACAACCTGCGCGGCGTGAACGCGCGCTTCCCGCTCGGGCGCCTGACCTGCGTGACCGGCGTGTCGGGGTCGGGCAAGTCGAGCCTGGTCGAGGACATCCTGTTCCCGGCGGCGCGGAACGCCTACGAGCACGCGGGGGACCCCGTGGAGGAGGTCGATGCCGTGACCGGGCTCGAGGCCCTGACGCGCGTCGCGCTCGTGGACCAGTCGCCGATCGGACGCTCGCCACGCTCGAACCCGCTGACCTACATCAAGGGCTTCGACGCGTTGCGCGAGGTCTTCGCCCGGGTGCCCGAGGCGGTGGCGCGGGGCTACAAGCCCGGCATGTTCTCGTTCAACGTGCCGGGCGGGCGCTGCGAGACTTGCCGGGGCGACGGCGCGGTCGAAGTCGAGATGTACTTCCTCGCCGACTTGCTCCTGCCCTGCGAGACCTGCGAGGGCGCGCGCTACAAGCCCGAGGTGCTCGAGATCCGCCATCGCGGACTGAACATCCGCCAGGCGCTCGACCTCACGGTCGAGGAGGCGCGCGCGCATTTTACCGCCACGCCGGCGCTGCTCGAGAAGCTCTCCGTGCTGTCGGATGTCGGCCTCGGCTATCTCACGCTCGGGCAGCCCGCGCCGACGCTTTCGGGCGGCGAGGCGCAGCGCCTCAAGATCGCGCGCGAACTCGCGGTCCTGGCCACCTGGCCGACGCTCTACCTGCTCGACGAGCCGACGGTCGGGCTCCACATGAGCGACGTGCAGCGCCTCCTCGACGTGCTCGAGCGCCTGATCGAGCGCGGGCACACGGTGGTGTGCGTCGAGCACAACCTCGACGTCGTCCGCAATGCCGACTGGATCGTGGACCTGGGGCCGGGCGGGGGAGACGCGGGGGGGCACCTGGTCGCCGAAGGGACGCCCTCGGCGATCGCGCAGGTCGCCGAGTCGTGGACCGGGCGGTTCCTCGCCGCAGCGAGGCGCTAGGTCGGAGGGGCCGGGGCGAGCAACTCCGCCGCCACCGGCGTCAAGCCGGCGACGTCCTGGATCTCGCGCGGGCCGAGGAAGCCGCTTTCGCACACCACCCCGCGCACGAGGCTGAGCGGCACCTCCTCAAACGGGACGTTGACCACCGAGACGCCCACGGGCGCCTCGGGCCACACCTCCTCGGGGCCCCGCCGGGGCAGCGTCAGGCGGGTGCATCGATCCGGCAGGAACTTCGCGCGCTGGGCGAGCGCGTAGACCGGCAGGTTGAGCTCGCGCGCGACCAGCAGCAGGCCGTAGGCCCCGGCCTTCGTCACCAGCGTGGTCTCGCGCACGGCGTCGACCCCGATCCACAGCGCGCCCGCCTGCGGCAAGAGGAGGCTGAGCGCGCCGTCGACCGCGAACCATGTCGGCACGCCCGCCTGGGCGAGCGCCTCGGCCAGGCCACGGCCCTCGTTCATGGGCCGGCTCTCGGCGAGCAGCACGCGCACGCGCCGGCCCGCGCCGTGGGCGGCGAGCAGCGCGCGTTCGACCAGGCTCGATCGCGTCATCGTGGCGATCCAGGGCGAGGCGGTGATCAGCGCCTGCGCGTTGTGCACGATCGCATCCGAGGCGTCCCGGAAATCCGTCAGCCAGGCGTCGAGCGCGGTGCGCACGCGGTCGCGGGCCTCGGCATCGGGCGCCGCTTCGAGCTGGGCCTTGTGGGCCACGGCGAGGGCGCGCGTCCCGAGGGAGACCAGCGCCGCCATCGCGCGCTGGGCGTCGGCGAGCGCGACGGCGTCGCCGGCGATCGCGACGTCGAGCGGCCGTCCGTCCGCCGGGGCGTCGACCCGCTCCCTCAGCCAGGCGCAGGCGGCCTCGACGAGGGGGCTCTGGGGCGAGATCGAGTCCAGCGCGGCGGGCGGCTTCATGGGCGCAGAATGCGCGAGCACGGGGCGGCCGACAAGCGAAAGCCGAGGGGACAAAGCCACGCAACGGCACGGGGTTGCCCGGCCCCGGCTCGTGTGCTACTTTGGCGCGTCGCCCGCCATGGGCCGGCCCGCGCCGAATCTGCCTCGGACCACGGCCTCCCCTGGGGCTCCCTCTTGGTCCGTTTTCCCCCGGGCCGGCGCCGGTCAGGTCTCGGCTTCGGCTCTGGAGGTGTCGCCTTGGATCGTACGGCTCTCGAGAGCCCGGCGCTTTTGGCGCGAGTCGCGCGCCCGAACCGCTATCTCGGCAATGCCCTGCATGCCCCGAAAAAGTCGCTCGCCGCGGCCGAGGTGAAGGTGTGCCTTGCGCTCGCCGACGCGTACGAGATCGGCATGTCGCACGTCGGGCTGCGCATCCTCCACCACATCCTGAATCGCCGTGCCGACACGGCAGCCGAGTTCTGCTTCGCCCCCTGGGCGGATGCCGAGGCTGCGCTCGTGGCCGGCGGGCAGAAGCTGTTCTCGCTCGAGTCGCAGACGCCGCTCTCCGACTTCGACCTGATCGGGATCTCGCTGCAGTACGAGCTGCACTACACGAACGTGCTCAACATGCTCAGTCTCGGCGGCGTGCCGCTCCATGCCGCGGACCGCGGCGAGTCCGACCCGCTGGTGGTGGGGGGTGGGCACGCGGCGTTCAACCCCGAGCCCATGAGCCCGTTCTTCGACGTGTTCGCCGTGGGCGACGGCGAGGAGATCACCGAGCTCGTGGTCGACCAGGTCAAAGCCTGGCGCCAGGGCGCCTGCGATCGCCCCGGGCTGCTCAAGCGGCTGGCCGCGATCGAGGGCATCTACGTGCCTTCGGGCTACGACCTCGAGCCCAACGCGCAGGGCTTTCTCTGCCCGGTCGCGAAGCCGGGGTGGCCGACGGTCGTGCGCTCGGTTTGGGTCGAGTCGCTCAAGCCCGAGCACTATCCCGACAAGCCCATGGTCTCGCTCACCGAGATCACGCACGACCGCCTCGCGGTCGAGGTGATGCGCGGGTGCACGCGCGGTTGCCGCTTCTGCCAGGCCGGCATGATCAATCGGCCCGTTCGGCAGAAGGCGCCCGACCAGATCGTCTCCGAGGTGATCGAGGGCCTCAAGCAGACCGGCTACGACGAGGTCTCGCTGCTGTCGCTCTCGACCACCGACCACACCGAGATCGTCGAGGCGGTCGACAAGATCACGAAGAACCTGTGCGGCTCGAACAAGGTCGCGCTCTCCCTGCCGTCGACGCGGCCGGGCACGCTCCCCGAGAGCCTCGCGAAGACCATGACCGAGGGCAAGAAGCCCCACATCACGCTCGCCCCCGAGGCCGGTTCGCAGCGCATGCGCGACGTGATCAACAAGGGCGTGTGCGAGGAGGAGCTGCTCGAGTCGATCGAGATCGCCGCGCGCCAGGGCTACAGCGGCGCGAAGCTGTACTTCATGATCGGCCTGCCGGGCGAGCGCCCCGAGGACCTCGTCGGCATCGTCGACCTCGGCAAGAAGGCACTCGCGGTCGGCAAGAAGCATGCGAAGGGGCGCTTCACGGTGACGATCTCGATCTCGCCGCACGTGCCCAAGGTGCAGACCCCGTTCCAGTGGGAAGAGCAGGACGGCAGCCGCCTGATCGAGGAGAAGGTGCGCATCCTGCGGACCGCGATCAAGGGCTCGCCGGTCGTGCTCAAGTGGCGCGACTCGGAGACCGCGTTC
>JBDTYW010000116.1:0-6616 GCA_040005445.1 Candidatus Eiseniibacteriota bacterium | reverse complement strand
GCGCGCGCGCATCCCGCAGGAGTCGGTGCCGTACGCGTTCATGATCCGTCCGGGCACGGGCTACATCCGCATCACGCGCTTCGCCTCGGCGACGGGCGACGAGCTCGAGGCCAAGCTCGAGCAGCTCAAGGCGCAGGGCATGAAGGAGCTGCTGCTCGACCTTCGGTTCAACTCGGGCGGGCTGCTCAACCAGGCGGTCGAGGTGTGCGACCGCTTCCTGCCGAACGGCCAGAAGATCGTGTACACGCGCGGCCGCGGGCCGAACGCGACGAGCGACTACTTCGCGACCGAGCGCGACAAGTTCACCGACTTCCCGATGGTCGTGCTGGTCGATCACGGCTCGGCCTCGGCGTCGGAGATCACCGCCGGCGCGCTGCAGGACACCGACCGCGGGCTGGTCGTGGGCGTGACCACGTTCGGCAAGGGCCTCGTCCAGAACCAGATGCGCCTCAAGGACAACTCGGCGCTCCTGCTGACGATCGCGAAGTACTACACGCCGAGCGGCCGCCTGATCCAGCGCGACTACAGCTCGGGCGACAAGGAGAAGTACCAGGAAGAGGCGTTCTCGCGCGACGTCGAGGCGGACTCGGTGCTCGCCACGCGCCCGAAGTTCAACACCACGAGCGGGCGCACGGTGTACGGCGGCGGCGGCATCCGCCCCGACGTGCTCGTGCCCTCGGAGAGCCTGACCGTGGCCGAGGTGGACCTCGAGCGCGCGAGCGTGTTCTTCGACTACGCGACGCACATCGTGGGCAACAACCGCGACCAGTTCCCGCGCACGTTCGACGACTTCGCGCGCTCGTACCGCATCTCCGACCCGCAGTTCGACGGTTTCAAGAAGTACGCGACCGAGAAGAAGGTCAAGCTCACGCCCGAGCTGATGACCAAGGAGGACGCGTACATCCGCCGGCGGCTCAAGGCCGAGGTGGCGTCGAACCTGTTCGGCCTGGTCGCGCGCTACCGGATCGACTCCGAGGGGGACGGCCAGTTGCAGAAGGCGCTCGATCTCATGCCGCAGGCGCGCAAGCTGCTCGCGGCCTCGCCCATGGACAGCAAGAAGAAGATCTGACGCCGCGCCGGTTGACGCGGCGTCCGCACAGACTGCACAATCGACGGACATGACATCCGGCGAGAAGATCGGTCCCTACGAAGTCATTGGGTTTCTCGGCGCGGGCGCGATGGGTGAAATCCATCGCGCCCGCGATACGCGTCTGGGGCGCGACGTGGCGATCAAGACGCTGCCCGCGAGCCTGAGCCTGGACGAGGAGCGCATCCGCCGCTTCGACCAGGAAGCGCGCGCCGCCGGCACGCTCAACCACCCCAACATCCTCACCATCTACGACGTCGGCAATCACGGCGGCGGGCCCTACATCGTCTCCGAGCTGCTCGTCGGCTCCACGCTGCGCCAGCGCCTCGACGAGGGCGCGCTCCCACCGCGCCGGGCGGCGGACTTTGCGGCACAGATCGCGCGCGGCCTCGCCGCCGCGCACGGCAGCGGCGTGACGCACCGGGACTTGAAGCCCGAGAACCTGTTCGTCACTGCCCTGGGCGCTGTCAAGATCCTCGACTTCGGCCTCGCGAAGCTCAAGGAGTCGGGCGTGGGCCCGGCCTCGGGCGACGATTCCCTCGCGGGCACGATGACCGGCGCCGGGGCGATCCTCGGCACGCTCGGCTACATGGCTCCCGAGCAGGTGCGCGGGTTGCCCGCCACTCCTTCCTCGGACCTGTTCGCGCTCGGCTGCGTGCTCTACGAGATGATCACCGGCGTCCGCGCGTTCAAGCGGGACTCGCCGGTCGAGTCGATGTCGGCGATCCTGCACGAGGATCCGGCGCCCATGGCCGCCCGCGTGCGCAGCGAGTTTCCCGCGCTGGCGGCGATCGTCGCGCGCTGCCTCGAGAAGGAGCCCGCCGCGCGCTTCCAGTCGGCCGCCGATCTCGCGTTCGCGCTCTCGCTGGTCTCGGCGACCGACGCCCCGGCGGGGGATACCGGTGCCGGGGCGGCGGCGGGGTCGATCGACGGCGAGAGCCGGATCTCGTTCCGCCGCCTGACCTTTCGCCGCGGTTCGATCCAGCGTGCGCGCTTCACGCCGGACGGCCATTCGGTGATCTACGGCGGATCGTGGGAGGGCCAGCCGGTCGAGCCATTCTGGATGCACCTCGGCAATCCGGAGGGCCGCTCGATCGGGCACCCGGGCACCGACGTGTTCAGCGTCGCCGCAAACGGCGAGATGGCGGTCTGCCTCAAGCGCCGCACGCGCGGCCCGTTCCTTGCGGCAGGCACGCTCGCGCGCATGCCGGTCGGCGGCGGCGCCCCACGGCAGCTGCTCCAGAACGTGGACGAGGCCGACTGGAGCCCGGAGGGCACGCAATTCGCAGTCGTGCGCGAAGTCGACTCGATGAACCGCCTCGAGTACCCGATCGGCAGGGTCCTGTTCCAGACCCACGGCTGGATCAGCCACATGCGCGTCTCGCGCGACGGCAAGCACGTCGCGTTCGTGCATCACGAGTACGTCGGGAACGACGGCGGGGACGTGACGGTCGTCGATACCGAGGGCCGGTCGCGCGTCCTGTCCGGCGACTGGGGCACGATCCGTGGCCTGGCGTGGTCCGCCGACGGCAGCGAGGTCTGGTTCACCGCGCACCGCGCGAGCGCCGGTCGCAACCTCTATGCGGTCGGACTCGACGGGCGGCTGCGCGCGCTGCACCAGGTGCCGGGCCAGCTCTGTATCCAGGACGTGTTCCCCGATGGCCGCGTGCTGCTGACCCACTCCGTCGAGCGCCAGGCGATCATGGTGCAGGTCCCGGGGGAGTCGACCGAGCGTGACCTGTCCTGGCTCGACTGGTCGATCCTGCGCGACATCTCCGACGACGGGCAATGGCTCCTGATCGTCGAGAGCGGCGAGGGCGGCGGATCGCATGGCGCGATCTGTATCCGGCCGACCGACGGATCGGGCGCAGTGCAGCTCGGCGAGGGCAACGCGATGCGCTTCTCGCCGGACGGAATGTGGGTGCTCGCGCTCCAGCAGACCCCCGGCTTGCCCGGCTCGGTCGTGCTCCTGCCGACCGGCGTCGGCGAGCCGCGCCAGGTCGATACCGGCGGCATCGAGTGCCGGGTCGCGAAGTGGGTTCCCGACGGCAAGTCCATCCTCGTGCTTGGATCCGACGGCGATGGCCCGGTCTGTCTCCACCGCGTCGATCTCGAATCGGGACGCCGCGTCCAGGTGGGCCCGTCGGAGGCCGTGGACTCCCAGTTCGAGATCTCCCCGGACTCGCGCTTCGTCGCGGCGAAGGTGGGCAATCGCCCGCTCATGCTCTATCCGCTCGAGGCTGGTGACGCGATCGCCATTCCCGGCGTGCGCCCGGACGACATGATCCAGCCCTGGCGGATCGAGAGCGGGGCGATCCTGGTGGCGGTCGAGGGCGAAATGCCGGCGAAGATCCTGCGCGTGGATCTCGCGACCGGAACACGGTCGCCCTATCGCGAACTCGCTCCGCCCGACTCGTCGGGCGTGTGGAGCATGCGCGGGTTCCACTTCCTGCCGGACGGCCGGACCTACGGATACACCTACCTCGTCCAGCTCGACGATCTCTACCTGGTCGAGAACCTGTCCTAGAAGACGCGTTCGAGCGCCGTCAGCAGGCGCTCGACCTCGGCTCTCGTGTTGTAGTGGTAGAGGCTCGCCCGCACCACGCCGTTCTGCCCCAGGATCCCCAGCGCCTCGGCCGCCCGGTACGAGTAGAAGTGCCCGAAGCGCGTGCCGATCCGCTCGCAGTCGAGCGCCTCGACCAGCGCGCGCGAGTCCCGCCCGTCCACCGTGAACGAGATTGTCGGCACGCGGTGCTCGTCCATGCGCGCGCGGCCGAGCAGGCGCACGCCCTTGCGCGCGGCGAGGAAATCGAGGATCGGCTGCGCGATGCCGGCCTCGTGCGCTGCGATCACCCCGAACGCGACATCGAGCCGGGCGGCGTCGTCCGCGAGGGCAGCGCCGTTCGCGTGGCGCGCGCCGAGCACGGCGAAGTACTCGAGCACGGCCGGCAGAGATGCCGTGAGCTCGTGGTTGACGTTGCCGGGCTGGAGGCGATAGGGCCCGAGGTCGTCGCCGAGGAACGAGTGCGCGAGGCTCCGGGTCTGGCGCAGGCGATCGCGCCGCGCGTAGAGCAACCCGAGATGCGGCCCGCTTAGCTTGTAGAGCGAGAGGCAGTAGAAGTCCGCGCCGATCGCGCGCACGTCGACCCGGCGGTGCGGCGCGAACGCGACGCCGTCGACGCACGCCAGCGCGCCCGCGTCCTGGATCCGGCGCACGAGCGCGGCCGCATCGTGCACCGTGCCGTACAGGTTCGAGACGTGCGTGAATGCCACCAGCCGGGTGCGCGCGTTGAGGAGCGGCGTCAGGCCCTCGGCGGTCAGCTCGCCGCTCGCGGGATCGAAGCGCCACTCGCGGATGACGAGGCCCCGGTCCAGGAGCTCGCGCCACGGGCCGATGTTCGCCTCGTGATCGAGGTTCGTGACCACGATCTCGTCGCCCGGCTTCCACGCCGGGGCGAGGGCGGCGGCGAGCAGGCGCACGAGCATCGTGCTCGAGGGCCCGATCACGATCTCGTCGGCATCGGCATGGACGAGCGTCGCCATCGCGCGCGTGCCCGCGGCGACGAGGTCGGTGGCGTGCGCCGACGGCCCGTAGCTCGCCCCCAGGTTGACCTGCCAGTGGGTCATGTAGTCGCGCACGCGGTCGATCACGCCGCGCAGGGGGACGCTGCCGCCTGCATTGTCGAACAGCGCCCAGTCGTCCGACAGCGCCGGGTATTGCGCCCGCACGTGCGTGAGGTCGAGTCCCGGTTCGGCCTTCATGCCACCCCTGCGATCGGCGCCCGCTCGTCCGCGAATGAGAGCGTCTTCTTGAGCACGTCCCACACCCAGTCGGGGGAAATCGCGCGCATGCACGACATGTGGTCGCACACGTCGAGCACGCACGGCGAACACCATACGCCCGAGTAGATCGATCGGTGCCCGGCCGACTGGGGATAGGGGAAGGTGCGCTCGGGCTCGCTGCGGCCGAAGATGCCGACCGTCGGCGTGCCGACCGAGACCGCGACATGGGTCGGGCCGGTATCGCCCGCGACGAACGCGCGGCAGAGCTTTGCCAGCGCGGCGAAGCGGCGGAGTGCGACGTCCGTGATCGCGAGCGCGCGTGGGTTGCCCACGCCCTCGGCGATCGCGCGCGCGAGCTCGTCCTCGCCCGGGCCGCCGAACACCAGCAGCCAGTCGCGCGGTCGCTCGGCGAGATAGATCCGCCCGAGCGCCGAGAAGTCCTCCGCGCCCCAGCGCCGGGTCGGCCAGCGCGCGCCCGGGTGAAACCCGATCATCGCGGCCCCGGCCGGCACGCCGCGCTCGGAGAGATGGTTGCGCGCGGCGAGGAGCTCGGCCGGGGCGAGCGAGATCTCGGGCAGCTCGTATCGCGTCTCCCAACCGAGCGCGCGCAGCGACGCGAGGTGGAACTCGATCGCGCTCTTCTCGGTCGGGCGCACGAACACGTTGTAGGCCGAGCTGCGCAGCCCCTTGTGCGGATACCCGACGCGCCAGCGCGCCCCGCTGAGCGCGGTCCACAGGGCGGTGCGCGGATTGCAGAACAGGTCGAGCACGACGTCAAACCTTTGTGCGCGCAATGCGCTTGCCAGCCGCGCCTGCGCGGGCAGGTCGGCCTTGCGGGAGCTGACCCACAGCCGGGCCAGGCGAGGGTCGTCGACCAGCAACGGGGCCGATTCCTCCTCGGTCAGGTAGTGCAGGGCCGCTCCCGGGGCCAGCCGGCGCAGGTTCGTCAGCACGGGGGTGCTCAGGCACACGTCGCCCACGAACCGGGGCCGGATCACGAGGACCGAGCCCACGGCCGCTGGATCGACGGGGCGGTGGCTTGACGGTAGGGGCATGGGTTCCTTAGACTTGTGCCGACTGACCGGGACTCTAACGACTCCCATCCCGCTTGCCAAGAACCCGCACTCGTTCACCGGAGGAAGCATGGCGTCCGACTCGCGTCCGGGGCCGGCCACGCGCGCGGTTCACGCCGGCCACCTGTCGAATCCGTTCGGTGGAGTGTCCTCGCCGATCTACCAGACCTCGACGTTCCGCTTCCGCTCGCTCGCCGCCATGCTCGAGGCGTTCCACGCCGGCCCCGGGGCCATGGTTTATACCCGCTACGCGAATCCCACCGTCGCGGCGGTCGAGCAGAAGCTGGCGAACCTCGAGGGCGCCGAGGCGGCGCTCGCCTTCGCCTCGGGCATGGCGGCGATCACCTCGACCTTCTTCGCGCTGTGCGGGCCCGGCGATCGCATCCTTTGCCAGCGCGAAATCTACGGAGGCACATTCGAGTTCCTGTCGCACTGGGCCGAGCGTGTGGGGTGGAAGGTCGACTGGTTCTCGATCCGCGAGGTCGACTCGCTCGACGTCATGCTCCAAGCGAAGCCGCGCGTGGTCTACGCCGAGTCGCCCACGAACCCAACGCTGCGCCTGGTCGACCTGGCACGCCTGGCCGACCGCGCGCACGCCGCCGGCGCCATGCTCGTGGTCGACAACACGTTCGCGACGCCGCTCCTGCAGCGCCCGCTCGACCTCGGCGCCGAC
>JBDTYW010000115.1:0-6625 GCA_040005445.1 Candidatus Eiseniibacteriota bacterium | reverse complement strand
ACGAGGACGCGCGCGCCCGCGAGATCCCGCGTGGGCGCCGGGGTCTTCGTGAGGCCCTCGAAGTACGGCGGATTCCGGATGTAGGTCGAGGCGGCGTCCCAGTCGTAGAGCTCGCCCCCGCCGGTCCGGATCGCGTTCCAGGTCTCATTGCCGTCGAACACGTTGCCGTAGGAGCGCGCGAACATCTCGGGCTGGAGCGACGAGGTGACCGCGCGCGCGACCTCCTCCTGCGTCGGCCATACGTCCTTGAGGTACACGTCCTGGCCGTCCTTGCCCTTGCCCAGCGGCTCGGTCGTCAGGTCGAGGTCGGTCGTGCCGGCGAGCGCGAATGCCACCACCAGGGGCGGCGAGGCCAGCCAGTTCGCCCGCGTCAGCGGATGCACGCGGCCCTCGAAATTGCGGTTGCCCGAGAGCACCGCGGCGGAGACCACGCCGGCGTCGTTGACCGCCTTCGTCACGTCCTCCGGCAGCGGGCCCGAGTTGCCGATACAGGTCGTGCAGCCGTAGCCCACGACGTCGAAGCCGAGCGCCTCGAGCGGGGCGAGCACGCCCGCCCGCGTCAGGTACTCGGTCACGACCTTTGAGCCCGGGGCGAGACTGGTTTTCACGTGTGCCGGCACGCTCAAGCCCTTCGCCAGCGCCTTCTGGGCGAGCAGCCCCGCGGCCATCATGACCGACGGGTTCGAGGTGTTCGTGCACGAGGTGATGGCGGCGATCACGACCGTGCCGTGGCCGAGCGTCGTGGTCTTGCCGTCGCGCGTCAGCGTGCCGCTCTTCGCCAGGTCGGCCTCGGCAAGGCCGTAGCCGCGGTCCTTGACCGGCGCGGTGAGCGCGCTGCGGAACGTGGACTTGATGGCCGAGAGCGCGACCCGGTCCTGCGGCCGCTTCGGGCCGGCGAGCGACGGCACGACGTCGCCCAGGTCGAGCTCGATCGTGTCGCTGAACTCGGGGGAGGGCGCGCCGTCGACGCGGAACAGCCCCTGCTCCTTGCAGTAGATCTCGGCCACGGCGGCGTCAGCCGCCCGATTCGTGGCCTTGAGGTAGCGCAGCGCCTCGTCGTCCACCGGGAAGAACCCACAGGTCGCCCCGTACTCGGGCGCCATGTTCGCGACCGTCGCCCGGTCCGCGAGCGACAGCCCGGACAGCCCATCGCCGTAGAACTCGACGAACTTGTCGACCACGCCCTTCTTGCGCAGCATCTGCGTGACCGTGAGCACGAGGTCGGTCGCGGTCACGCCCTCCTTCAGGCGGCCGTGCAGGCGGAACCCGACGACTTCGGGCGCGATCATGTAGAGCGGCTGGCCGAGCATCGCGGCCTCGGCCTCGATGCCGCCGACGCCCCAGCCGAGCACGCCCAGGCCGTTGACCATCGTGGTGTGCGAATCGGTGCCGACCAGCGTGTCGGGGAACGCGAGGCGCTTGCCCGAAGTCGCGTCGACGCGCACGACGCTCGCGAGGAACTCGAGGTTCACCTGGTGCACGATGCCCGTGGCCGGCGGCACGACGCGGAAGTTCTTGAACGCCTTCTGTCCCCAGCGCAGGAACTCGTAGCGTTCGCGATTGCGCGCGAACTCGATCGTGGCGTTCTTGCCGAGCGCGTCGCGCGTGCCGAAGTAGTCGACCTGCACCGAGTGATCGATCACGAGATCGACCGGGACGAGCGGATTGATGCGCGAGGGATCGCCGCCGAGCGCCTTCATGGCGTCGCGCATGGCCGCGAGGTCGACGACGCAGGGCACGCCCGTGAAGTCCTGCAGCACGACGCGGCCGGGCAGGAACGGGAACTCGGACTCGGCCTTCTTCTTCGCGTCCCAGCGCGCCAGGCGGTCGACGTCCTCGGCGCGCACGCGCAAGCCGTCGACGTTTCGCAACGCCGCTTCGAGCAGGATCTTGATCGTGATCGGGAGTCGCGCGACGTCGAGGCCGAGGTCCTGCGCCATGAGGTCGAGCCGGTGGATCCACACTTCGCCCTGCGGGGTGGCGAGGGCGCGCAACGAGTCGAAGGCATTCGAAGAAGAGGTCGGGGTCATCGCCATCCGTCGGGTGGGAGTGGGGCAGCGCCCGCCGCCGGGGCGGGCCGGACTCGCCCAATGTAGCACGATTCCGGCCCTCCCCCAACCCGCCGCCGGGCGCGACCAACATCGCCGCGCCGCGGCCCGACTCAGCGCGGCTTGCGTGCGAAGAAGGTGGCTGACACCAGCGCGCGGCCCGCCAGGGCGACGTCCGCCGCGGGGATCGCGTCCGTCGACGCGCCGCAGCAGCCGCTCCCAGCGTCCCCGCAGCCCGAGTTCAATCCCGCGACCATGAGGCCCGCCGACTGCACGCTCGGCAGGGCGACCTCGCCGAAGCCGGCCGCGAACAACCAGCCGAGGTAATCGCCGATCGGGGAGGCCCCCGCGATGCAACCCACGTACGCCTCCACGCTCTGCTCGACGCTCGAGGGCAACGGCGCGGTGAGCACGAGATCGCTCACGCTCAGCGCCCCGCCGGGCTTGAGTACGCGCAGCACCTCGCGAAACACCGCGGGCTTGTCGGCGCTCAGGTTGATCACGCAGTTCGAGATCACGAGGTCGACCGACGCGTCCTCGACCGGCAACGCCTCGATCACGCCCTCGCGGAACTCGACGTTGGTCGCGCCGCGCGCGGCCGCGTTCTTGCGCGCGAGCGCGAGCATGTCGGGCGTCATGTCGACGCCGATCACGCGGCCGCCCGGGCCGACGCGCGCTGCCGCGAGGAACGCGTCGAAGCCGGCGCCGCTGCCGAGGTCGAGCACGGTCATGCCGGGCGCGATCGCGGCGAGCGCGAGCGGATTGCCGCAGCCGAGGCCGAGGTTGCCCTCCCCCGCCTGCGCCAGGTCCGCGTCGCTGTAGCCGATCGCGCGCGCCAGCCCGGCGGCGCCCTTCTCCGGCTGCCCCTCACTGCCGCAGGCGCTCGAGCTGCAGCCGCAGCCGCACCCGCACGCGTCCTCGAGTTCCCGGCCCGCCCGCCCCGCGGCGCGCCGCGCCGCAGCGCCGTAGCGCTCCCTCACCTGCTCGACGATCTGGTTCATGGCTTTCCTTTCGGTCAGCGCCCGCGCAGGGGGATCGACCGCCGCGTCTCGGCCGGTTCGATCCGGCGCGCGGCGCGCACCAGGATGTCCAACGCCTCCAAGACCCTGCTCCGCTCTCCCGCCGGGACCGCCTTCCACAGTTCCGCGATCCCGCCGTAGATCGTCTCCTCGACCGTGTCCAGCGCCTCCCGCCCCTTGACCGTCAGCTCGAGCTGGATCGCCCGGCCGTCGGTCGCGCCGCCCCTGCTGCGATCGAGGTAGCCCGCCTGGACGAGAGGATCGACGCGCCGGCTCATGCCGCTCACGCTGAGACCCTCTCGCCCGGCGAGCGCCGAGAGATTGAGATCCTCCTCCTGCCCGATCGCCCTCAGGACGCGACACTGCCGCGGCGTGAGGCCCTCGCAGCACGCTTCGTCGGGACCCAGGCGGGAGAGCACTCCCCTCAGGTCCCAGCAGCACTGCTCGAATTGCTGCATGCGGCTCGACATGGTCCCTCCCTTCGCCGGGTTGGATGCAGCATCCGGCATTTGTTTGCGTGAGTCAAGCAATTATGTGCGCGGCGGCAACCCTTGGAGCGCGGGGAAAGAGTTACTCACCAAGGGGATGTGCTACGTTGAATCCGGACCTCGATGCATCATCCCGCGAGTTGTTTCAATCAATTTGCCATCGGGGCCGGCCGCGCGCGTGGGCGCCGCGCGACGTGTGGAAGCATTCCGGCGCCATGGAGACGATCGGTGGCTCGTAAGGCAGGTCGCAAACGCTATACCGCCGTGGAGAAGAAGAACATCCTGACCACGGCGGCCAAGGAGAACCTGACGGGCGCGCAGGTGCAGAAGCGCTTCGGTATCGCCCAGCTCACTTTCTACCGCTGGCGGGGCCCGGTTCGGGCCCGTCGCGGGGGAGCGGGACCGGGCCGACCGGCCGGCGGCGGAATCAGCGCCGACGTGATCCGGAGCGAAGTGCGCGCGGGCATCCAGCGAGTGCTGCCGGACGTCATCCGCCAGGAAGTCACGAACTACCTCGCCGAGATCCTGGGTCGTGCCCCGGGCGCGCGGCGGGGACGCAAGCCGGGCCCGAAGCCAGGCCGCAAGCGCGGCCGCCCGGCAAAGCAGAAGTAGGGCTTCGCCCGTCCCGCATGGGGCGGAATGGTCGCCACCGCGAACCGTGGGCGGTCGACCGGCGGCCGGTCGCTAGTCGAGGACCGGCCGCTTTCTGTTACGCGCCCGCGCGGGGCAGCGCCCGGCGCGTGCGCAAGTCGAGCAGCTCGTAGTCGGCTGGAGCCGCGTGATTCATCCCGCCGTCGGCGAACAGCAGCAATGCGCCCGCCTCGTCCCCCGCCGGCAACCCTGATCGATAGCGCACCCGGCGCCCGTCGGTCCACAGGTGGCGCAGCGGGCCGTCGCGCGCGGGCTCGTCGTCCGACCACACCGGCATCAGGTCGCGGCACTTCTGGTCTCTGATGTGCCCCGTCACCTGGGACAGTCCCGGCGTGAGCATCCGGGGATCGAAGCGCCGCCGCGGCGGTCCCTCGAACAGCGGCAACTCGCCCACTGCCGGATCGGCGGGGCGCTGGACGAACACGCCGCGCGACTCTCCGTGGCGGGCATCGCCCGGGAGGTAGAGCGGTGCGATCGCCAGCGACGATGCGCCGTCCCAGCCCTCGATCGCGCGCTCGAACCGCTCGCCGATCGCACGCTCGAGCGCGAACGCGTCGGCGCGCGCGGCGCCCTCGGGGAACCCGATCGAGTCGAGGTCATCGGGCGTGATCGCCGCGTGGATCAGCAGCAGGTCGGGCGCGGCCGCCTTCGCGGCGCGCATGCGGCCGCCCTCGAGCAAGGCCCGCACCAGGTCGCGCTGGCGCGCCTCGAACGTGGACAGGTCCCGCACGGCCACCCCCACCGACGGCAACGACGGGTAGCGCGCGAGGAACGCCTGGCGGCGCTCGGCCCGCCCCGGCGTTCCGATCCGGATCCCGCGCAGCGCACGCGCCTCGTCCCGGGCCGCCGCGAAGGTCGCGTCATCGAACGGCGCAAGCTCCCCCACGCGCGCGAGGTCGTGGTTGCCGACCAGGATCGTGACCCGGTCCTCGGGTTGCGCCGCGAGCCACGCCAGCAGCGCGTAGCCGCTCTCGGCCGCGAACGGGCGCTGCTCGGGAGCGCCCCAGTCGAAGTGATCGCCCATCGAGACCAGCGCCGCGTCGCCGTGGACGGCGCCGTCGTCCGACAGCAGGTCGTGTCGATCGAGCACCTCGAGCACGCGCGCGAGCGGCGCCTGCGGGTCGCCCATCGCGACCGCGAGCGACGCCGGACCGCGCGCGGAGGCGGCGGCACGCGTGCGGGCGCCGGCGAGCGCCCGGGCGGGATCGTCCTCGAATGCGCGGGCGTCCTCGCGGGCTCGTTCGAGCCCCGTGCGTATGCGGTGGGATGTGTGGGCGGTCGGGCGATAGACGTCTTCGGAATCGGCATCAGCCATGTGCACAGTATAGCGTGCCCGAAGGATGATGCGCACGGCGTGGCTCGAGCAGCGTGGGCCGAGCGGCAAGAGGCGGGGCCATCGACACGAAATGCCCCCGGGCATTTGGCCCGAGGGCGTCGCTGGTGCTTGCCGCCGGATCTCGACTCCAGGTTGGAGGCGGCACCGGGAGTCGAACCCGGGAATAACGGTTTTGCAGACCGTCGCCTTAGCCACTTGGCTATGCCGCCTCACGGCGGCAGGATAACAACTTACGGGGATCGGGACAAGCGGCGCGGGGCCGCCTGCTACAACAACTGCTACAACTCGTCCCTCTAACGACCTGCGCTTTGCCCGAGTCGGACCCAAACTCGATCCGCTTCGGCGCGCACATGTGCGTCGGAGAGACGCCCGTATCGCTCCGTCACCTTGACGCTCGAATGCCCGAGGGCTTCACGCAGGGACTCGATGGAGCCTTCCGCTGCCAGCCCGCGACATGCCAACGTGTGGCGCGCTGGATCTCCGGGGGAGCCGGCCGTCGAGCGCCCGCCCGGTGTACGAGGTGACGCGTGATGAGTCGAATGCCGGCGCGCACCGCCGCCAGTTCGTGACCGCGCCGCTGCGCGGCCTGCCGCGCGGGTCCCTGCGTTTCCGCCGCGTGGGATGCGCGGCGAGGCCGACGATTCCCCCCCGCCCCGTTTCGTGGCACACTCCGCTCATCCCTCTGCAGAACCGATCCCGCATGCGCCCCGGCGAATCCGGCCGCGCCCACCGACAGGGGAACGAGCGCGTGTCCCAAAGCCTCTACGATTTCAAGGTACGCACCGCCGCCGGGCAGGAACAATCGCTGGCCGAGTTCCGGGGCAAGGCGCTGCTGATCGTCAACAGCGCATCCAAGTGCGGCTTCACGCCTCAGTACGCCGGTCTCGAAAAGCTCTACCAGAGGTACCGGGACCGCGGGCTCGAGGTCATCGCGTTTCCGGCGAACGACTTCTTGTGGCAGGAACCGGGGAGCGACGAGGAGATCCAGGCGTTCTGCGCGGCGAATTACGGCGTGAGCTTCCCGGTGCTCGCGAAGATCAGCGTCAAGGGCAAGGCCATCGCGCCGCTCTACCGCTACCTGAC
>JBDTYW010000114.1:0-6626 GCA_040005445.1 Candidatus Eiseniibacteriota bacterium | reverse complement strand
AGTATGTGACCGAGCTCGCCGGACCCGACACCGTGAACACCATGCCGCCCGACACGCTCAAGGCGTTCGAGGATCACGGCACGGTCGTCGAGTCGCTCAAGGGCAAGGCCGCCGAGGCGTTCGAGGTGCTCGCGCGCCTGGCGGGCACGGGGCTCTCGCTCGAGGAGGCCTGCGCGAAGCTCGAGCGCGACGGCGTGGGCTCGTTCGCCGACTCGTTCCACGAACTGATCGAGCGCGTCGAGGCGAGGCGCATGGGCCTGGTGTGGACCGGCCCGGCGCACGAGCAGGCGTCGCTCGGCGCGCTCCAGCCCGCGGTCGACGCGCGCGTGGCCGCGCTCGCCCAGGCGAAGTTCGCCGAGCGCTTGTTCGCCCACGACCCGACGCTGTGGTCAAAGGACCCGGCGGTCGGCAAGACCATCGGGAACCGCCTCGGCTGGCTCGAGGCGCCCACCACGATGCTGGACGAGCGCGGCGTGCCCGAGGGCTGGGCGAAGGAAATCGTAGCCGAGGGCTACACCGACGCCGTCGTGCTCGGCATGGGCGGCTCGTCGCTCTGCCCCGAAGTGTTCGCCCACACATTCGAGCCGGCGCCGGGATACCTGCGCCTGCACGTGCTCGATTCGACCGACCCGGTCGGCGTGGCGCGGTTGCGCGCCCGGCTCGATCCGAAGCGGACGCTGTTCGTGGTCTCGACCAAGTCCGGCAACACCAGCGAGACGCTGTCGTTCGCGTCGTACTTCGAGGAGGAGGTGCGCGCGCAGGGCGTCGACTCGCCGGGGCGGAACTTCGTCGCGATCACGGACCCGGGCAGCCCGCTCGAGGCGCTCGCGTTGGTGCGCAAGTATCGCCGGACGTTCCTCAATGCGCCCGACGTGGGAGGTCGCTACTCGGCGCTGACCTACTTCGGCCTCGTGCCGGCGGCGCTCACCGGCGTCGAGCTCGCGCGGCTGCTCGCGCCCGCGGTCGGCATGCTCAAGGCCTGCGGCCCGCGGGCCGGCGCGAGCGAGAACCCGGGCCTGCGCCTGGGCGCGCTGCTGGGCGAGGCCTGGCGCGTCGGCCGCGACAAGCTCACCCTCGTGGTCGCGCCCCCGGCCGCGGCGCTCGGCGCGTGGCTCGAGCAGCTCCTCGCCGAGAGCACCGGCAAGCTCGGCAAGGGCATCGTGCCGATCGCCGACGAGCCGCTCGGCGCGCCCCTGGCGTACGGGTCGGATCGCTTGTTCGTCTCGATCGGCCTCGCCGGCAAGGCGCAGCCCGAGACCGAGCGCGCGCTCGATGCGCTCGCTGCCGCGGGGCACCCGGTGCTGCGCCTGACGCTCGGTGCGCTCACCGACCTCGGCGCCGAGTTCGCGCGCTGGGAGGTCGCGACCGCGGTGGCGGGGGCGATCCTCGAGGTCGATCCGTTCGACGAGCCGAATGTGTCCGAGAGCAAGGCCAACACCGCGGCCGTGCTCGCCGCGTTCGAGGCCGACGGCGCGCTCACGCCGGCGCACGCAATCGCGCGCGGCGAGTCGCTGTCGGCGTATACGGGCGGGCTGCACGGCTCGGACCTCAAGCCGGCGGCGGCCGAGGGCGATCGCCGCGGCGACGCGCTGGTGCGCGTGCTCGCGGCGCACCTCGGGCACGTCCATCGCGGCGATTACCTCGCACTGCTCGCCTACCTCGACGCCTCGCCCGCCGAGGCCGCAAAGCTCGCCCGCCTTCGCCTGCTGCTGCGCGACGGCCTCCAGGTCGCGACCACGCTCGGGGCCGGGCCGCGTTACCTGCACTCGACGGGGCAGCTGCACAAGGGCGGACCGCCGAGCGGCGTCTATCTCATGCTCACCGCCGAGACCGTCGCCGACTGCGCGATCCCGGGCGCGCCGTACTCGTTCGGCGTCCTGATCGATGCCCAGGCGCAGGGCGACTTCGAGTCGCT
This sequence comes from Candidatus Eiseniibacteriota bacterium, assembly GCA_040005445.1. Classification (GTDB taxonomy): domain Bacteria; phylum Eisenbacteria; class RBG-16-71-46; order RBG-16-71-46; family DASYSL01; genus JANPEF01. The sequence continues at coordinate 4,711 of JBDTYW010000114.1, read as the reverse complement.
CGTCGCGAAGAACCGGCGGGTGCTGCGCATCCATCTCGAGGGCGAGCGCGCGGTCGCGCTCGATCACCTCCTCGCCGCGTGCGAGCAGGCGCTGGCCGGGCGCTCGGGCGCCGTGGTCTCGTGAGCGAACTCGCGCTGTCTCCGTTCCGCGAGGGCCTCGCCCGCGAGGTCGTCCCGCCGCCGTGCACGGTCGTGATCTTCGGCGCGACCGGGGACCTGGCGCACCGCAAACTCGCGCCCGCGCTCTACACGCTCAAGCACGAGGGCATGCTGCCCGCGCGCTTCGCGATCGTGGGCTATGCGCGCAGCTCCTTTACCGACGCCGCGTTCGCCTCTGACCTCAAGACCAGCGTGAGCGAGCATGCGCGCGCACCGATGGATCCAGGCGCGTGGGACGACTTCGCGCAGGGCATTCGCTACGTCACCGGGGAGTTCGGGGACGCGGAGGGATTCGCTCGGTTGAAGGCCACGCTCGACACCATTGACCGCGAGCGTGGTACCGGCGGCAACCGCCTGTTCTACTTCGCGACGCCGCCCTCGTTCTATCCGGTCCTGTTCCAGAACCTCGCGGGCGCCGGTTTGCTCAACGAGGAGCAGGGCGGCTTCGCGCGGGTGATCGTGGAGAAACCGTTTGGCCGCGACCTGGCGAGCGCGAAGGCGCTCAACGCCGAAGCGCTCAAGGTCGCGCGCGAGCGCCAGATCTTCCGCATCGATCACTACCTGGGCAAGGAGACGGTCCAGAACATCCTCGTGTTCCGCTTCGGCAACGCGATCTTCGAGCCCCTGTGGAACCACAAGTACGTCGACCACGTGCAGATCACCGTGGGCGAGGCGATCGGCGTCGAGGGCCGGGGCAAGTTCTACGAGGAGGCCGGCGCGCTGCGCGACATCGTGCAGAACCACCTCATGCAGCTGCTCGCGCTGACCGCGATGGAGCCGCCGGTGTCGTTCGCCGCCGACGCGGTGCGCGACGAGAAGGTCAAGGTGCTGCGCGCCATGCCCGTGTTCACGCCGCGCGAGGTCGGCGAGCGCGTCGTGCGCGGCCAGTATGGGCCAGGCTCGGTCGGCGGGGAGGATGTCGACGGCTACCGCGCCGAGATCGGCGTCGCGCCCGACTCGGGCACCGAGACCTTCGTCGCGATCAAGTTCGAGATCGACAACTGGCGCTGGGCGGGCGTGCCGTTCTACGTACGCGCCGGCAAGCGCCTGCCCAAGCGCGTGACCGAGATCGCGGTGCAGTTCCGCGGCGTGCCGCACGCCATCTTCGGCGGTCCGGGGCAGGCGCCCGGCGACCCGAACGTGCTCGCGCTGCGCATCCAGCCCGAGGAGGGGATCTCCCTCAAGTTCGGCGCGAAGGTACCGGGGGCACGGCTGTCGATCGAGCCGGTGAAGATGGACTTCCTCTACGGCAGCTCGTTCGGCGCGGAGCCGCCCGAGGCCTACGAGCGCCTGCTGCTCGACGCCATGCTCGGCGACTCGACGCTGTTCATCCGCCGCGACGAGGTCGAGGCGGCGTGGGGGCTTGTGAGCGCGATTCACGGCGCGTGGGCGGACGCGCCGCCGCCGCCGTTCCCGAACTACGAAGCCGGCACCTGGGGACCCGAAGCCGCGTCCGCGCTGCTCGACCGCGACGGCCGCGAATGGCGGCGGCCGTGATCGCCGATCGAGAGGGCCGCGCGGTGCTCGGCGGCGGGGGCACGCTCGAGGTCGACGTCAAGTCGATCGGACGAGAGTTGCGCCGGCTGTGGGACGAGACCGGTGAGGCTGGGGCGGAGGGCGCAGCGAATCGCCCGGTGATCACCCGCGCCTGTACCCGCAACCTGATCGTGCTCGCGGCGAATCCGGAGGAGGCCGAGCGGGCGACCGGGCTCCTGGCGGCGGTCGCCGGCATGCACCCGACGCGCGCGTTCGTGGTCGAGGCCGGGGCGGGGGGGAACCCGGAGCGGCTCGAGGCGCACCTGCAGGCGGTGTGCTCGATCCGCGGCACGGGGCGGCACGTGTGCTGCGAGCAGATCACGATGTCGGTCGGCCCGGGGGCGCGCCGCCGTGCCGCCGGGACGATCGTGCCGTTGCTCGTGCCCGACCTGCCTGTGTTTGTCTGGGTGCTGGGCGAGCCCGACTGGGACGACGAGTTGCTGATACGCCTGCTCGACGTGGCGGATCGACTGCTCGTCGACACGCGCCGGGCGGCGGACCCGGTCGCCGTGATGGCGAACCTCGCGCGCCGGCCGCACAAGGTCCGCTGGACCCCGGGCGACTTCGAGTGGTCCCGCCTGTCCCCCTGGCGCGAGGCGGTCGCGAGCCTGTTCGACGAGCCGGCGACCGCCACGCTACCGGCCCGGCTCGAGCGCGTGGTCGTGCGCTTCGGCGCGGGCGGCAGCGCCGTCGGTGCTGCGTTGATCGCGGGTTGGATGGTCGACCGCATCGCGGAGGCGCGCGAGCGCGCCGCCACCGGGCGGGGACGGGACGCCGGTGGGGGCGCCATGGGCAACGCGGGCGCCGCGGCGACGGCCGTGCTCGAGCCCGTCCCGGACGCCCGGGCCGGCGAGATCTGCGGGATCGAACTCCACGCGCGGGAGCCCGCGGCCCGGTGTGAAGTCGTGGCCGCCGCGGACGACCATGCGCTCACCGCACGGGTCACGCTCGCGGGCTCGTGCGCCCTGCCGGTGCGGCAACCATGGGTGCGCGGGGCCGAGGAGTCGTTGCTCGAGGACCAGCTCGACACCCCCGGGGCGTGGCCGACGTACGAGGGTGCGCTGGCGATCGCCGCCTCGCTGCTCGACGGCAGCGCGCGGGGCTGAGGGGGGAGCGTCCATGGAGTTCGAGCAGTTCTACCTGTCGTGCCTGTCCCACGCGTCGTACCTGATCGGCGACGGGGGCGAGGCTGCGATCGTGGACCCGCAGCGCGACGTCGAGCTCTACCTCGACGCGGCGCGCGCCCGGGGGCTGGTCATTCGCTATGTGCTCGAGACCCACCTGCACGCGGACTTCGTCTCGGGCCACCGCGAACTGGCGGCGCGCACCGGCGCGACGATCGTGTTGAGCGCCCGCGCCGGCGCCACGTTCCCGCACCGCGCGGTCAAGGATGGCGACGTGCTCGAGCTCGGGGGCGTGAAGATCTCGGTGCTCGAGACGCCCGGGCACACGCCCGAGGGCGTGTCGTACCTGGTCGAGGCCGCGGGCGAGCCGGCCCGGCTGCTCACGGGGGACACACTGTTCGTCGGCGACGTCGGCCGTCCGGACCTCGTCACCTCGAAGGGGTACACGGCCGAAGACATGGCCGGCATGCTCTACGATTCCCTCCAGCAGAAGATCCTGACGCTGCCCGATACGACCACGATCTGGCCCGCGCACGGCGCCGGGTCGGCGTGCGGGCGCAACATCGGCAAGGAGTTGCACTCGACCCTCGGCGACCAGCGCCGCTTCAACCCGAATCTCGCGCCGATGTCCCGCATGGCGTTCATCGAGAGGGTGACGACGAATCTCGAATCCGCGCCTGCGTACTTCGGCTTCGATGCCGAGACCAATCGCCGGGGCGCGGCGCCGCTGTCCTCGCTGCCGGACCTCGGCGCGCTCGCGCCGGCGGCGGTCGTGGAACGGCAGCGTGCGGGAGCGATCGTGCTCGACGTGAGGGACGGCATCGAGTTCTGTGCGGGGCACGTGCCCGGCTCCCGCAACGTCGGGCTGGTCGGCCAGTTCGCGCCCTCGGCGGGCGCGCTGCTGCCGCACGGGTCCTCGCTCGTGCTGGTGGCCGACGACCTCGAGTCCGTGCACGAGGCGCGGCTTCGGCTGGCGCGCGTCGGGCTCGAGGACGTGGCGGGCTACCTCGACGGCGGGCTCGCGGAGTGGGCGCGGGCCGGCCTGCCGGTCGAGTCGTTCGAGAACATCTCCCCGCGTGAGCTCGCCGAGCGCCTGGTCGGGAGCGATCCCAGGCCGGTCGTGCTCGATGTCCGCCGCCCCGGCGAGTTCGAGGACGGGCACGTGCCGGGAGCGCGCCTGCGGCCGCTCGGACCCTCGCTCGATGCCGCGGGCATCGCAGCCGATACCCCGTTGGCCGTCGTGTGCCAGAGCGGCTATCGCTCGGCGGTCGCGGCCGGCCTGCTCGCGGCCTCGCACCCGGGTCCGATCTGGAACGTCAAGGGCGGCACCGGGGCATGGCGCGAGGCCGGCCTGCCGATCGAGCTCGGGTCCGCCACCGCCGGTTGACCGCGGAGCGGCCAGAGTCCATCATCGGCCGCCATGGACCACCCGACGCCTCATCTCGTGATCGCCGAGGACCCGGCCGCCGTCGCCGAAGCCGGCGCGCGCATCTGGGTCGATTCCGTCCGCCACGCGCTCGCCGCGCGCGGCGCGTTCCATGTCGCGCTCTCGGGCGGAAACACGCCGCGCGAACTCCACGTGGCGGTCACGCGCCAGCCCGACCTCGATTTCGCGTGGCACAAGACGAGCGTCTACTGGAGCGACGAGCGCGCCGTGCCCCCGACCGATCCGGCGAGCAACTATGCGATGGCCGAGGAGTCGCTGCTGTCGCGGGTTCCGCTCGGCCCCTCGCAGGTCCACCGCATGCCGGCCGACGCCGACGACCTCGACGCCGCCGCCCGCGCTTACGCCGCCACGCTGGCCCACGAACTCGCGCCGCCCGATCACGCCGCACCCGTGTTCGACCTGGTCTGGCTCGGGCTCGGCGAGGACGGGCACACCGCTTCGCTGT
>JBDTYW010000113.1:0-6706 GCA_040005445.1 Candidatus Eiseniibacteriota bacterium | reverse complement strand
GGGACCTTCTCGAAGAACTCGGCGTTCTCCTCCGACTGCGGGATGTACGAGCGGTCGAAGTCGTCCTGCATGAAATCGGTCCAGTCGATCTCTTCCTTGCCGTCGCCCTCGGTGGCGTTCGGCTCGGACTCGGGCTCCTGCTCGAGGCGCTCGAGCGGGTTCTCCTCGCCGTCGAGCTTCGCCTGGTCCTCGCTCTCGACGATGTCGTCGACCTCCTCGAGCAGCGGGTTCTGGACGATCTCGTTCTTGAGGATCTGCTGCAACTCGAGCGTCGGCACCTGCAGGAGCTTGAGCGCCTGCTGCAGGCGCTGGGTCATGATCAGCGCCGGCCGTTGGCTGAGATGCAGGCCGTGTTTGATCTCCATGATGCGATCCTCGTGATCCGCTAGAGGGCGAAGCGCTCCCCGAGATAGAACTTTCGGGCTTCGGGGTGCGTGGCCAGGAACTCGGAGTTGCCTTCGACCAGGATCCGGCCCTGGTACATGATGGAGGCACGGTCCGTGATACGCAACGTTTCACGCACGTTGTGATCCGTGATCAGCATGCCGAGTCCGCGTCCCTTGAGACGCTGCACGATGTCCTGGATCTCGCCGACCGCGATCGGATCGATCCCCACGAACGGCTCGTCGAGCAGCAGGAAGCGCGGCTCGGTGACCAGCGCACGCGTGATTTCGACGCGTCGCCGCTCGCCACCCGAGAGCTGGTTGCCCAAGCGATCGGCGAGCGGCCCGAGATTGAGCTCGTCCAGCAGCGCGTCGAGCCGCGCGAGCTGCTCCTTGCGCGGAATGCCGAGGGTCTCCAGCACCGCCAGCACGTTCTCACGAACGGTCATGCGCCGGAAGATGCTCGGCTCCTGCGACAGGTAGCCGATCCCGCGCCGCGCCCGCAGGTAGACCGGAAAATCGGTCAGGTCCTCGTCGCCCAGGCGAATCGTCCCGGCCTGGGGCTTGAGCAGGCCGACGATCAGGTAGAACGTCGTGGTCTTGCCGGCCCCGTTCGGCCCGAGCAAACCGACGACCTCGCCCGGCCGCACGGTCACGCTCACGTTGTCGACGACCCGCCGCTTGCCGTAACCCTTGACCAGCCCTTCCGCGACCAGCAGATCACTCACGGCGCCCCGCGCTGCCGGAACCGGAGGCCGCCGTTCGGGCTCGATTGCACCTGCGCCCTGACCTCGCGCTTGATCGCGAAGTGCTCGAGGCTGGGATCGCTCTCGAAACCGATGCCGGTCACGACGTCGCCGTTGCGCTCGAGGCGCACGAACTCGTCGGACACGATCTTGCGTTCATGGTTGAGGAAGCGCAGCGACTCGGTCTGGATGCGTACGCCGTCGGTGGTCGTGACCACGACGTTTCCCCGGGCTTCCATGTCGTTCGAGGGGCGCTTGATCTCGCCTTCCTTCGCCGTCAGGTGCGAGTACTTCACGCCCTTCGAGTCGAAGAAGTCGATCGCCACGCCGCGCGCGACGATCACGCCGCGCGCATCGTAGGTCGCGGCATAGCCCGAGCGCAGGATCCACTCCGGCGTCCCGGTGTCCGACTCCTCGAGCGAGAAATCGCGCACCTCCTGGCTCGGCAATTCCGTCGACGGCGTGGGGCGCGGCACGACGCGATCCTCGCTGCCGCAGCCGGCGGCGAGCAGGGCGACGAGCGCGCATCCGGCCGCTAGCCGGGCCTGGACCCGGGCACGCCCGGCCCGGTGCCACCCGCTGCCTGGGTGCGTCGTCGGCCGCTCACGTTCCATGGAGGCTCCTCACGCGTGGTGTCCGCCACGCATGCGCGACGCTAACAAAGGGATAGGCGATCATCAAGCAAGGAATGCACGTTCCGTGCCAAGCAGCCCCGCGTCGCCCGGCTCGAACCCCGGCCGGAGCCTAGCGGACGCCGAGCTTGAGGCAGTCGTGGAGGTGCAGGACCCCCAGCGCTCGGTGCGCCTCGTCGATCACGAGCAGCGCGGTGATCGGACCCGGAGGATCGTCCTCCATGTGGCGCACCGCGGCGGCCACGAGCGCTTCGGGCGCGATCGTGCGCGGCGAGGGATTCATCACGTCGGCGACGCGGGTCTCGAAGAATCCGTCGGTGCCCCGCGCCAGCAGGATGCGCTTGAGGTCGCCGTCGGTCAGCACGCCGAGCAGCGCGCCGTCGTCCCCCGCCACCACGGTCAGGCCGAGGCGCTTCTCCATGATCACCAGCAGCGCGGCGCGCAGCGACTCGTCGGGTCCGACCACCGGCATCGCGTCGCCCGCGTGCATGGCATCGCGCACCGTGAGCAGCGCGCGGCGGCCGAGCACCCCGCCCGGGTGCAGGACGTGGAAGTCCCGCGGCTCGAAGCCGCGCGCCGCTGCCAGCGCGCCGGCGAGCGCGTCGCCGAGCGCCTGGGATACCAGCGTGCTGGTGGTCGGCACCTCGGGCAGCGGTCCTGCCTCCGTCAGCGGCCCGAACGCGATCACGATCTCCGCGGCGCGCGCAAGCGGCGAATCGGCCTCGGCGGTGAGCGCGATCAGCGGGCAGCCGAGGCGCGCGAACAGCGGCAGGAGCGGCTCCAATTCGGCGCCGGCGCCGCTCTTGGAGACCACCAGCGCGACATCGCCCGATTCGACCAGGCCGACGTCGCCGTGCAGCGCGTCGACCGGGTGCAGGTACACGGTGGGCGTGCCGGTCGAGGTCAGCGTGGCCGCGATTCGCCGCGCCACCAGGCCGCTCTTGCCGACGCCCGAGGCCACGACCTTGCCCCGCCGTCCGAGCAGCAGCGCGACCGCGCGCGGGAACGACTCCGCGAGCCGGTCCGCCGCCAGGCCGAGTGCGGCGGCCTCGGCGCGCAGCACGGCGCGACCGAGTTCGAGCGCCTCCGGTTGCACTCTGAGTTCCTCGCGGGGCATCGCGCTCATCCGCCCCGGCGCGCCGGGCCCGCGTCCTTCTGCGCGAGATCGATCGCGCCGTAGCGCGCCAGCACGTCGGCCCACAGCCCGCGGGCGATCAGGATGTGCTCGAGCGCGTCGCGCGCCGCGCCAAAGCCGCCGGCCGACGGGCTCGTCCACGCCGCCAGCCCGCACACGATCGGGTGCGCGTCCGCCACCGCCATGGGATAGCCCACCGCGCGCAACGCGGGGACGTCGGGCAGGTCGTCGCCCAGAAACGCGCATTGCTCGAGCGTCACGCCGTGCTCGCGGGCGAACGCCGCGAGGCAGGTCACCTTGTCGAGGATGCCCTGGAACCCGGGCACGGCCAGTTCGGCGAGGCGGTAACCGACCGCCGGGGAGTCCTTGCCCGAGATCACGACCACCGGGAGCCCGGCCTTCTGCGCCCATTGCATCGCGATGCCGTCGCGCACGTCGAATCGCCTGAAGCCGCGCCCCTCGGTGTCCCAGGAAATGCCGCGATCGGTCAGCGTGCCGTCCGAGTCGAACGCCACGAGCCGCACGTCCCGGGGAGCGATCGCCGGCGCGTTCACGGCCGTACCGCCGGGAGTCCGCCGCCCGCGGGGACGCCGGCGAGACCCGCGGCGCGCACCGCCACCAGCTCGTCGAGCAGCGCGGGAACCTCGGCGAGCGGCAACTGCGTGGCCGCGTCGGAGAGCGCCCGCGCCGGGTCGGGATGGGTCTCGAAGAACACCGCGTCCACGCCCACGGCGACCGCGGCACGCGCGAGCGGCCGCGCGAATCGGCGGTCACCGCCGGTGGTCTCCCCGCCCGGCAGTTGCAGCGAGTGCGTGACGTCGTAGACCACCGGCCATCCGAACTCGGCCATCATCACCAGCGCGCGCATGTCGACCACGAGGTTGTGATAGCCGAACGTCACGCCGCGCTCGGTCAGCAGGATGCCCGTCGCCCCCGCCGACTCGAGCTTGTCGACGACCTGCTTCATGTCGTCGGGCGCGAGGAACTGCCCCTTCTTGACCGTCACCGCGCGCCCCGACTTCGCGCAGGCGACCAGCAGCTCGGTCTGGCGCGAGAGGAACGCCGGCACCTGGAGGAGGTCACAGACCTCGGCCGCGCGGGCGACCTCGTCCACCGCGTGCACGTCGGTCACGATCGGCACGCCGAACTCGCGCTTGACGCGCGCGAGCGCGGCGAGGCCCTCGGGGTCCCCAGGCCCGGTGTAGGAGCGGATCGACGAGCGGTTCGCCTTCTTGTACGAGGACTTGAAAACCAGCGGAAGGCCGCGCGCATCGCACCACTCGACGAGCTGCGCGCAGGTCTCGAGCACGAGCCGCTCGGACTCCACGACGCACGGTCCGGCGAGCACGCCGAGCGCGCCGCCGCCGCCGATGGTCGCCGCGCGCGCGCCGTCGCCGATCGTCACCGCGCGCGCGGGTCCGGTGTGGTCGCTCATCGGCGGACCGGCACTCCGGAACCGTCCGGACGCGCCGCCTCGCGGCGCGCGAGCGCCGCCGCCACGAACGCGACGAACAGGGGGTGCGGCTCCGCCGGGCGGCTCTTGAGCTCGGGATGGAACTGCACTCCGACGAACCACGGATGCTCGGGGACCTCGATGATCTCGACCAGGTCGCGATTCGGGCAGCGACCGCTGAGCGCGAGCCCGCGCGATACCAGCTGCTGCCCGAGTTTGTTGTTGAATTCGTAGCGATGGCGGTGGCGCTCGTGGATCACGTCGGTGCCGTACGCGGCGTGCGCGCGCGAGCCGGGCACCAGGTTACAGCGGTAGCTGCCGAGGCGCATCGTGCCGCCCTTGTGCTCGACCCCGACCTGGTCGGCGAGCAGGTCGATCACCTTGTGTCCCGAGTGCGGGGCGAATTCGTCGGAGTTCGCATCCGGCCAACCGCACACGTTGCGCGCGAACTCGACGACCGCCGCCTGCATGCCGAGGCAGATGCCGAAGTACGGCACCTCGCGCGTCCGCGCCCACTCGGCAGCCGCGATCTTCCCCTGGATGCCGCGCTCGCCGAAGCCGCCCGGCACGAGCACCCCGTCCGCGCCCGCGAGCAGGCGGTCGGCGGGCTGGGTCTCGAGGTCCTCGGAGCCCACCCATGCGAGTTCGACACGCGCGTCGTGCGCCGCCCCGGCGTGGACGAACGCCTCCACGATCGACTTGTACGCGTCGTGCAGGTCCGTGTACTTGCCGACGACCGCGATCTTCACCTGCTTGCTCGGCGCGGTGATGCGGTCGACCAGGCTGCGCCACGCGTCGAGCGCAGGCTCACCCGCCTCGACGCCGAGGTGCGCGATCACGCGCGCGTCGAGGCCGTTCTCGTGCAGCACGAGCGGCACGCGGTAGATCGTGTCGACGTCCGGCGCCTCGATCACGGCCTCCGCCGGAAGGTTCGTGAACAGGCCGATCTTGGCGCGCACCTCGGCGCCGAGTGGCTCCTCGCACCGGCACAGCAGGAGGTCGGGCTGGATGCCGATCTCGCGCAGCTCCTTGACCGAGTGCTGGGTCGGCTTGGTCTTGGTCTCGCGCGCAGACTTGATGTAGGGCACGAGCGTGAGGTGGATGAAGCACGTCCGCTCGCGCCCGAGGTCGAGCCGCATCTGGCGGATCGCCTCGAGGAACGGCAGCGACTCGATGTCGCCGACCGTGCCGCCGATCTCGACGATCGCGACGTCGGCGCCCGACGATTCGGCGAGTGTGAGGATGCGCACCTTGATCTCGTCGGTGACGTGCGGGATCACCTGCACGGTGTGGCCGAGATAATCGCCGCGGCGCTCCTTCTCGAGGATGCCCTGGTAGATCTGCCCCGCGGTGACGTTGTTCGAGCGACCGAGCGTGTTGCCAGTGAAGCGCTCGTAGTGCCCGAGGTCGAGGTCGGTCTCGGCGCCGTCGTCGGTGACGAACACCTCGCCGTGCTGGAACGGGCTCATGGTGCCGGGATCAATGTTGAGATAGGGATCGAACTTCTGCAGCGAGACCGAGAGCCCGCGCTCCTTGAGCAGGAGGCCGAGCGAGCTGGCCGCGATGCCCTTGCCGAGCGAGGAGACCACGCCACCGGTCACGAAGACGAATCGGGTCATCGCAGAGGCTCCTTCGCGGGGCTCTCGCCCCCGGTGAGCTGGTCCCAATCGCGCTCGAGCGCCGCGAGGTCGGCGGGCGTGTCGACCCCGCGGCTCGCATGCGGCGTGCGCACGACGCGAATCTTAATCCCGTGCCACAGGGCGCGCAACTGCTCGAGCCGCTCGGCGCGCTCGAGCGGACCCGGAGCCAGGGCGGCGAACGCGAGCAGGGTGTCGCGCTCGTAGGCGTACAGGCCGATGTGTCGCAGGAACGCCGAGTTCGCGCGCGCGCCCTCGATCGGCGCGCGCGTGAAGTAGAGCGCGTCACCCGCCCGATCGAGCACGACCTTGACCGCGTCGGGCGAGGCGAATGCCGCCGGGTCGGTCTCCTCGTAAGCGAGCGTCGCGATCCGGGCCTCGCCCGCGAGCACCGGCGCCGTGGCCGCGGCGATCGCGCGCGGGTCGATCGCGGGCTCGTCGCCCTGCACGTTGACCACCGCGCCGAAATCCCGGAACTCGGGCCGCGCGCACACCTCGGCGACGCGATCGGTCCCGCTCGCGTGGTCTGCGCGCGTGAGCACGGCCTCGCCCCCCGCCGCCTGCACGACCGCGGCGATCGCCTCGTCGTCGGTCGCGACCACGGTGTGCGCGAGCGCGGGACAGGAGGCGGCGCGGCGCCAGACATGAACGATCATGGGCTCGCCGCGCAGCAAAGCCAGCGGCTTGGCCGGAAAGCGCGTCGCCCCGATGCGGGCCGGG
>JBDTYW010000112.1:0-6746 GCA_040005445.1 Candidatus Eiseniibacteriota bacterium | reverse complement strand
CGAGGTCCGCATTCGCGCCGACGTACACCGTCGTCACCGTGATCAGCGCGATGTCTGTGCGCGGGTACTGGCGCACGCTCAGCGAGCGGACGGACTGGAGCCCGGCGATCAGGATGACGAGGTTGACGACGATAGCGAGGACGGGCCGCCGGATGAACAGGTCGGTCAGGCGCATCAGCTATTCCCGGGGCGCGGGTTGGGCGAATTGGCCGGCGTGATCGTGTTGTTGACCTCGACGGCCGCGCCCGGTCTCAGCTTGAAGCCTCCCGAAGTCACGATCTCTTCCCCGGGCTTGAGACCCGAGAGGATCGCGATCTGGTCGCCGCGGCCCCGCCCGGTCTGCACGAAGCGCTGGCTGACGCCCCGGTACTCCTTGCCCTTCGGGTTCTTCATGTTCTCGACCACGTACACCGAGTTGCCGTAGGGCGCATAATTGATCGCCGTGGCGGGGAGCGCGATCACGCGCTCCGTGGCGCCGAGCTCGACCGCAACGTCCACGAACATGCCGGGCTTGAGCCGGCCGCCGGGGTTGCGCAGCGTGGCCTGGACATCGATGTTGCGCGTGTTCTCATTGATCACCGAATTGATCGCCGTGATCGTGCCGGTCATCGCGTGCGCCTGGCTGGTATCCGCGGAGATCCGCACCGCCGTCCCGACCTTGAGCAGGGAGACGTCGCCCTGCGGCAGCGAGAAGTTGACGTAGACCGGGTCGATCGCCTGCAGGGAGACGATCGCGTCGCCCTCGTTGACGCGCTGACCGAGATCGACCTGCCGGATCCCCAGGCGACCGGCGAACGGCGCCCGCACGGTCTTGCGGGCGATCGTGGCGCGGGTCGCCGCCACGTTCGCCTCGGCGCTCCGGGCCCCGGCCTGGATGCGGTCGAATTCGGCCTGCGCGATCAGGGCCTTCGCCAGGAGCTGCTTCGCCCGCTCCAGGTTCAGGTTCGCGAGGTCGAGCTGGGCCTGGGCCTGGGCGAGTTGGGCCTGTTCCTGCCCGGTCTCGAGCCGCAGCAGAGTCCGCCCGGCGGCCACGTCCTGGCCGGACTGGAACTCGATCGAGCGCACGACGCCCGACAGGTCCGCGCTCAGCATGGCGCCGTGTACCGCCTCGACGGTTCCGATCCCCGAGAGGCTGGTGGACCACTCATCCTGCTTCGCGACGACCGTGGTCACCGCCTCGGGCGGCTGCTGAAAATTGGATCCCGACGCGATGGCGGCGCGGATCTGAAGGAACTTGTACGTGCCGATGGCCGCGATGAACAACACGACCACGAGCAGCATCAGCCACATTCGCCTGGCCATGGAACGGTGTCTCCTGGGAGTCTGGAACGCGATCCCGCCGCCGCCGGCGCCGGAGGCGCGATCGGCAATGGATCACTGGATCGGATGGGTCCCGCGATGGTCGCCGATCCCGCGGACGACGTCGAGTGTTCGATGCCCCTCCCCCTCGGATCCTGCGGACGAAATCGCACGAATGCACGTTTCCGTGACGATTTCACGGCCACCCGGCGCTCGATCAGGGTCGGGAAACCCCGGCGGGCCGCCGGGGATCCGCGGGAAGCGGTGGCCGCGCCGGGCGTCGCGCGAGACGGCTGGCGACTCCCGCGGCCACGAGGGCTAGCGCGGCGGCGGCGAGCGCGGAGAAGAACAGGGCGTGGGCTTCGATCACCCACTACACCTCGGTCACGCCGGCCCCGAGATCGTGCTTCAATGCGGGCAGCGCGACGTTGACGACCGTGCCGTCGATGAACGCGAGGCTCGAGCCGAGAATGGTGGCGGCGAGGATCCAGGCGCCGCGGGACGAGGCCGGAGGGTCGGTCATGGGATTGCCCCAGACCGGTAATCCGCCCTCTGAGCCGGGGCCGGCAAGATCCTGGGATTCCACCCACTTCCACTCGCCGCCCCGCGATCCGCACGTTTCGCGCGCGGGGTTGCCGCCGGGCGTACGGTTCTCCGCCCTTGACCGGCGCACGGGTTCGGGGGACGGTGGTTGGTACGAGCCGGTGGCGCCGGCAGGTCCCTCCGCGCCCCTGTCCGAGATGCAGCCAGGCACCCCTCGCTGGAACTCTTTCCGGAGATCTCCGTCATGGACCGACTTCGCCACGCATCCGAAACCTTGAGCCGCGCCCGCCGCCACCTGTTCGAAACGCATCCCGAAGGCACCGCCGGCGCGATCGCCAGCGCGCTGACCGACGTGCGCGAGGCGCTCGACGAGCTCGGTGACGAGCCGCTGCCCGCTCCCTGGGCCGCCGCGCACGTGCAGACTCTGCGCAGCGCGCTGGCGTCGCCGCGCAGCGACCGCGCGGAAATCTACGTCGCGGTGGACGAACTCGCTTCGCTGCTCTACTGGACGGGGCTGGATCGCGCGTAACCGCGCGCGCGCCACCCCCGCTCGAGCCCGGGAGACCCGCCATGCCCCGCATTTCTGTTGGCAAGGAAAACGCCGGTTCGATCGAACTCCATTACGAGGACCATGGCGCCGGCAAGCCGGTGGTGCTGATCCATGGCTGGCCGCTGAGCGGCAAGTCGTGGGAGAAGCAGACCATCGCGCTGGTCGCGGCGGGCTATCGCGTGATCACCTACGATCGTCGCGGCTTCGGCGAGTCGAGCAAGCCGTGGAGCGGCTACGATTACGACACGCTGGCCTCGGACCTCGATCACCTGCTCGCGAAACTCGACCTGCGGGAGGCCGCGCTCGTCGGATTCTCGATGGGCGGCGGCGAGGTCGCGCGCCTGCCGGCGAAGTTCGGCACCAAGCGCGTGAGCCGGCTCGCGTTCGTCTCGGCCGTGACGCCCTGCCTGCTCCAGTCGGCGGACAACCCGGAGGGGGTCGACCTCGCGGTGTTCGACAGCATTCGCGCCGGCCTCGCCGCCGATCGCTACGCGTTCCTCGCCGGCTTTCTCGCGAACTTCTTCAACTTCGACGTCCTCGGGGGCACGCGCGTGAGCGACGAGCTGGTGCGCGCGAGCTGGCACGTCGGCGTGTCGTCCTCGCCGAAGGCCATGTACGACTGCGTCGCGGCGTGGGGTACGGACTTTCGCGCCGATCTTGCGGGGATCGCGCTGCCCACGCTGGTCGTCCACGGCGATGCCGACCGCATCGTCCCCGCCGAGGTCTCCGGCCGCCGCACGCACGTGCTGGTGAAGGGCAGCCGCTACGTCGAGATCCCGGGCGCGCCGCACGGCCTCAACTGGACCCATGCCGAGGAACTGAACAAGGCCTTGCTCGAGTTCCTGGCCGCGCCCGTCGAGTCGAGCGCCCTGCGCTGACGCGCCGGCCGATCCCGCGCGCGCCGCGGGCTAGGGCCGGACCGCGGCCGGCCAGTTCACGATCGCCTGAAGCGGCACTTCGCTCGCCGAGAGATCGCTCACGATGGCCAGGACGCGACTGCCGTCGGCGGTGACGTCGAAGTCGCGCCACGAGCCGCGGCCCTGGATCGTGAACAGGCTGGCTGGCCTTCCCACCGAAATCGAAGGCGACGTGCGCACCGAGACCGACATCACGCGGCGATCGGCGCCGAGGTAGACCAGGTCGTGACCGCCTCTCGGCCAGCGCAAACCGAGCGCTCCGCCATTGGAGATCCGGATCCGCTCCCCGGGACCGGGATACGGAGCGACATAGGCCTCAAACTGACCGGAGAAGTCGGAGAGAAACGCAATCGCCCGCCCGTCCGGGGAGAACCGCGGGTCGTACACGTTGTAGTCGAGTGGAAGCAGCGCGGTCGGCTTGCCGCCTCCGGCCACCGGGATCGCCCACGCGTGCGACCCCACGGGCGTGCGCTCGACGTACGCGAGCGTGGAGCCGTCCGGCGACAGGTCCGACGCCCACTGGAACCCCGTCGGCGCGAGCAATGCTTCGATCCGGCCGGTCGAGAGATCCAGCCGGTGCAGGCGCGGAAGCCCCCCGGCCACCGAGGAAAAGATCATGGTGCGGTTGTCCGGCAGGAGCATCCCGCTGAACTCACTGTTCCAGTGCGAGGTCAGCCGCGTCTCCGAGCCGCGGTCGAGATCCATCGACCACAGGTCGAACGTGCCAATGCGGGGTTGCGTGCGCGCGAACAACAACCGGCGGCCATCCGGGGACAGGGTCAGGTCGTTGTAGTTCCCCGGCGTGCTCACCGTGCCGAGATTGCGGCCGGCGCGGTCGAACCATGTCATGCGCATCACGTCGCTCGCGGGCTCGTAGACCAGCGTGCCGCCCTCCGACGTCGCGAATCCCGCCGCGCCGGTCGAGAGGAAGAAGTGGACCGGCTCGGCAATCGGGAACGGACCGCCCGACACCGCACCGCGCTGCCAGTCAAAGCGCTGGCCGAACAGGGCGCCTTCGCGCACGAAGACCAGGAGATCGGGGTTCGTGAACGCGACCGCCGAACGCAACGGCATGACTCCGTGGGCCCTGCCACCGGGCGCCTGGAACATGAGCGAGTCCAGTCCATCGTCGCGCATGGCAACGAACATGAAGCGATGCCCATCCGGCAGGAAGCACGGCCAGCCGAGCCGCCACTGCCCGCGGGCGCTATCGGCGACCGCGACCAGTGCCGGCTTGCCCCCGTCCGCCGGGACTCGGAAGATCGATCGCCCGAGCGTGGAGGCGAAGAGAATTTCGCCGGCCCGGCCCCAGCTCGCCATGATGCCGGAGGTGGTTCCCACGGGGCAGATCGGCGTGACCCCGCCGCCGGCCAGGTCGATGCGCTTGATCTGGCCATCGGCATGAAAGCCGATCGAACGCCCGTCCGGCGCCCAGAACACGGTGTGGGCCCCCTCGGTTCCTCGAAGAAAGTGGCCCTCCGCCGAATTCAACGGACGGAGCCACACGCCGGCGCTCCCGTGGGCATCGGACGCGAGGTACGCGATCATGGATCCGTCCGCGGAGACGGCGAGCCAGGGGCTCTCAACCTGGGGCCCGAACTCCCCGCTGTCGGGCGGGGCGATGGCGAAGCGCACCACCGGCCCGCCGACCGCCGGCCCGGCGCTTCGGTTTCCCCGGGGAGCCAGCAGAGCGATCGCCGCGATCAGGCCCACGGTCGCGGCGCCGGCGATCGCCCACGGCATCCACGCGCGGGCGCGTGCCGTCGGGGCACTAGCGGCTCCGGAGGGGGTGACCGCGCCGACCGACTCGGTGATCTCGAGCAATTGCAGTTCGAGGTCGCGCGCCGAGCGCCAGCGCTCGGCGGGATCCTTCGCGAGGCAGCGCCGCACGAGACGATCGAAGGCCCGCGGGACGGCGGGGACGAGGCTCGAGACCGGCGGCGGATCGTGGGTCAGGATCGCGGCCATTACGGCGGCGGCGGAAGATCCCGCAAACGCGCGCGCCCCCGTCGCCATCTCGAACAACACGGCGCCGAAGGCGAACACGTCAGATCGCGCGTCGATGGCGTGGCCCTCGACCTGCTCCGGCGCCATATAAGGAGCGGTGCCGGAGATGACCCCCGAGTCCGTGA
This sequence comes from Candidatus Eiseniibacteriota bacterium, assembly GCA_040005445.1. Classification (GTDB taxonomy): domain Bacteria; phylum Eisenbacteria; class RBG-16-71-46; order RBG-16-71-46; family DASYSL01; genus JANPEF01. The sequence continues at coordinate 1,305 of JBDTYW010000112.1, read as the reverse complement.
GCGCGAGCGCCGGGCGCGTGGCCTCCGCGGCCGCACTCCGCGCGTCCCCCGCGGGTTCGTACTGCCTGGCTAGCCCGAAGTCGAGCAGCCGGGCGCCGCTGACGGTGAGGAACACGTTCGCGGGCTTGAGATCGCGGTGAATGATGCCCTGGGCATGGGCGGCCGCGAGCGCGGAGGCGATCTGTCGCCCGAACCGAACCACCTGGTCGAACGGCAGGCCACCCCGCTCGAGGCGCTGGGCGAGGGTCTCGCCCTCGAGGAGTTCCATGACCAGGTATTCCGACCCGGCCACCTGGCCGACGTCGAACAGCGCGCAGATGTGGGGATGCGCGAGCTTCGAGATCGCCCGTGCCTCGCGCTCGAAACGCGCGCGGTGCTCCGGATCGGCGGCGTGGGCCTCGGGCAGCACCTTGATCGCGACGTCCCGGCCGAGACGCGGGTCGCGCGCGCGATACACCTCTCCCATCCCACCAGCGCCCAGCGGGGAGAGGATCTCGTAGGGGCCAAGGCGGGTGCCCGGGGTCAGCGGCATCCGGGCACTCTAACGCAACGGGCCGAATCCGCGAGGCGGGAATGGACGGGGGTCGGTCGAGGACCCGCCGCCGAAGTCGGCGACCTGCGGGCGCATTAGCGGCGGTTCTCGCAGTTTCTTTGCCCCGATGAGGACCCCACGTCGATTTTGCTGGCCAAGCGCCGCACGATGGCCGATATTGTGACCAGTCTTCGGTAGTGGGTCGATGAGTCGTCGACGTAGAGAGCCGCCAGGGACCTCCCGGGTGGCTTTTTTTTGTAGGTCGACCGTTGTTCCATCGATCGAAGCGCCGGTCACAGCGACCGGACGCGACCGCGCGCGCAAACGCGGAAAGTGCGGGCCTTCGGGCCCGGGTACAACAGGAGTTTCAAGTGGCTAGTGGCACTGTGAAGTGGTTCAACGAGGCAAAGGGTTTCGGGTTCATCTCCCAGGCGGATGGCGGCGAGGACGTGTTCGTTCACTTCTCGGCCATCTCCGGCGACGGTTTCAAGACGCTGGCCGAGGGCGAGGCGCTCGAGTTCGACGTGACCCGTGGACCGAAGGGTCTGCAGGCTGCGAACGTCCGTAAGGCCTAAGGCCCTCGGGTACCGCATCACGTAAGAGGGGCGGCGTCCGCAAGGGCGCCGCCCTTCTTCATTTTAGAGCCGGTCCTAGGGCTGGCCGTAGTCGGGCATCGACAAGCGTACGGACTTCGTGTCGTGGATCTCGATGTTGCTCTTCGGAATCATGTCCGCGTAGTGCAGCAGCGAGAACTCGAACGGGTCCCCCGGGTC
>JBDTYW010000111.1:0-6759 GCA_040005445.1 Candidatus Eiseniibacteriota bacterium | reverse complement strand
AGGCTAGCATCGGGCAAACGGCATTGATACGGTGTTGTTTCGAATTTGGGTCGGCGCGGCTCGTCCGATCTTGACCGCCTGACCCGAGGCGGGCAAGATCGCCGCCTGAGTCCCCGCCCCAACCGCTTCAAGGAGGATCCGGTGAAATTTCTCATGCTCCTGGTATTGCTCGGCGTCGTCGCGTTCTTCGCCCCGGCACCCCTCGGCCACGCCGAAGAATCGATCGAGATCGCGACGAGCCGGGACAAGGTCTGGGGGGTGGTCGGCGACGTGACGAGCGCCCGCCTCTGGGATCCGGGGATGAAGGACCTCAAGGTGACCTCGGACACTAAGATCGGCCCCGGGACGGTTCGCTTCGCCGATGGGGCCCTGGTCAAGACCCAGGAGACCGTGCGGGAGTGGGCGGCGTACAACAAGGTCACTTTCGACGTCTCCCACGACCCGAAGATCACGAAATTCGAGACCTCGACGATCACCCTCGAGCCGGGCGAAAACGGCGGAACGCACGTCACGTGGAGCCTCGACTACCAGATGACGGGGGGCTACCTGGGGCATTTCGCCGACAAGTTTCTGCTCGGAAGTGTGCACCAGGGGCGGATTTCCGAGGGTTTGCCGAACCTCAAGCGCTATGCCGAGACGGGGGAGACGCCCATCACGCTCTAGGTGTAAGATTTGGCCAGCCGCCACCGCCATCCGAACCCAGGGAGCCGAGTCGCCATCATGGTCGTGCACACCGAGCATCCACAGGAACAGCACTCGTTTCTGCTCCAGGAAGGCGTCTGGGAGGCGGAGGGCCGCGGCTATGTCGCAGCCGAGGGTCTCGAGACCCGGATCACGGGGCGCACCACGGTGCGGCACCCCGCCCCCGATCGCATCACGAACGAGGGCTGGATGCGGCTCCACACCCAGCCGCTCGCGTTCGAGGTCTGGCAGCGCTACGAGTTCCGTCCGTCGGACCGGCCGAAGACGTGGAATTTCGTGAGCCAGAACGACCGCGTGGGGGAACTCACGGGCGAGGTCGTGTTCTGGGGTCCGCACGCGATCCTGCACTACGCGTCGGCGAAGGGCCGCTTCCGCGGCGCCGAGTTGATGACGCGCGTGAGCGAGACCGAATATTCCTCGATGGGCAAGTTCGTCGCCGACGGGCGCGCTGAGACCGTGTGGTCCGTGCGCCTCAAGCGCGTGGCCGACTGACCCGCAGCCGGCCTGCGATGACCCCGGCTTTCTGCACTCTCCGCATCCGCCCGCGCGCCGCTCGCGCCCTCGGGCTCGCCCTGCTGCTTGCCGGGCCCCTGTGGGCCGGCGGCATCGTCTTGGCCCGGCCCGCGGCCGCGCAGGAATCTCACGGCGAACTCGTGCCTTGGGACCAGGCCGGGGACTTTGCGTCCGTGCTGGCGCGCGCGAAGAAGGCGCAGAAGCTCGTGTTCGTGGACTTCTATGCGACCTGGTGCGGCCCCTGCAAGCTGATGGACCGCACGGTCTACTCCGATTCGAGCGTGGCTCGCACCGCCGCGCACTTCGTCAACCGCAAGGTCGACGCCGAAAAGGGCGAGGGTGTCGCGCTCGCCCGCCGCTACGGCATTCAGGCCTATCCCACGCTCGTGATCGTCGATGCGACGGGGAAGGAGGTCGCGCGCGAGACCGGGTATCGCCCCGCGGATCGCTTCCGGCGCTTTCTCGACGACACGCGTTCGGGGCGCGGCACGGTCGCGGGCCTCGAGAAGATGATCCTAAGGGGCGGCGACACGTTCGAGAACAACGCCGCGCTCGGGGAAAAGCTCGCCGAGTCCGGGGACCTCGACCGCGCCCGCCGGCAACTCGACCACGCGCTGACGATCAATCCGGCGGACCCCGGCGGCCGGGGCGCCGATCTCCTGCTTTCGATCGCGCGCAGCCGTGCGCAGGCCGGTGACGCGGCCGGGGCGGTCGCGGATGCGGCGGCGTTCCTCGCGCGATTTCCGGCCAGCCCGCGGCGGGTGGAGGGGATCGAGATCAAGGCGAACGCCCATGCCGCACTCGCCCAGGGTGACTCGGCCGTCTTTGTGTTCCGGCAGCTCGTGGACAGCCGGCCCGACGACCCGGCCGCGCTGGTCTCGTTTGCCCGATTCTGCGCGGCACACGAGGCCGGCCTCGACCAGGCGCTGGTCGCCGGGCAGAAGGCAGTCGAGCTCACGGCGGGCAAGGATGCGGACGCGCTCGACGCGCTGGCCGGCGTCTATTCCGCGCGCGGGCAGTACGACGAAGCCGTGTCCAGCGCCGAGCGCGCGCTCGACGCGAACCCGAATCGCGGCGACCTGCGCGCGCGGCTCGAACGTTTCCAGGAACTGGCCGTCGCTGCCGTGCGCGCCAAATCCCGCTGAGGATGCCGCCATGGAGTCGAGCTGTCTCTCCACCATCGCCGATCCGCTGACGCTCGAAGGCGTGCGCGACGCCCTGCTCACGCTGCCGCACCCGTTCCGCCGCGAGGACGTGCACCGCGTCGTTTCCCGCCTGCGCGTCGATCCTGCCTCGCTCCGGCGCTACCAGCACTGGTCCGACGAACGCTACACGCGCACGCGCTTCTACGAGGGAGAGCGTTTCGAGATCCTCGTCCTGTGCTGGAAGGAAGGGCAGACCAGTCCGATCCACGACCACGCGCAGTCGATCTGCACGATGGTCGTGCTCGAGGGCGCGGCGGTGACCACGATGTACGAGGTCGTGGAGTCCGCTGATGCGCCCGGCCGCCGCGCGCTGGTCGAGGAGAGCACCGGAACTCTGCCCGCGGGTGCGCTCACCACCGTGTACGGCGGGGACATCCACCGCGTCGGCAACCCGAAGGGCTCCGGCTCCGGCCTGATGACCATTCACTTCTACCTGCCTCCGATACCCGAGATGCTGGTGTGGGACGAGGGCGACCCGACTCCGCGCACCTGCCGCGCGATCACGCTCGATCCCGAACCCGCTTGATGGAGGCGTAAGCCACGTGCCTGCGGCAACCCAGATCAAGGTCGGCAACGTCATCCTGCACAATGGCAAGCCGTATCGTGTCCTGAGCGTCATGCACGTCACGCCGGGCAACTGGCGGGGCATGGTGCAGACCAAGCTGGCGGACATCCTCACCGGGAATTCCACCGAGCACCGCTTCCGCTCGGAGGACAAGGTGGACTTCGCCGATCTCGAGACCCACACGCTCAAGTACATGTACCGCGCGGGCGACTCGTTCCACTTCATGAACACCGAGAACTACGAGATGATCGACATGACGCTCGACGCGATCGGAGACACCGTGAACTACCTGGTCGAGGAGACCGAGCTCACGGTGTCGTACTTCGAGGGTCGCCCGGTCGCGATCGAGACGCCGACGTTCGTCGAGCTCGAGGTCACCATGACCGAGCCCATGATGAAGGGCGCCACGCAGGCCGCCTCGCCCAAGCCCGCCACGCTCGAGACCGGGCACACGCTCAAGGTTCCGCAGTACATCGACATCGGCGACCGCGTGAAGGTCGATACCCGCGACGGCTCGTTCATCGAGCGCGTGACGTCCTGACGGCGGTGAGCCGCATGCGCATGGCGGTCCTCCTCGTCCTGGGGGCGGCCCTGGCCGTCGCGCCGGGCCCAGCGCGCGCCGCCACGCCGGCGACCGGCGATTCCACGCGCGCGCTCCAGCAGCGCGCCGACTCCCTGATCGCGATCGAGACGCGCGTCTACTGGGAGCGCACGCCACCCGAATCGGCGCTCGCGGCCGCCCGGCGCGACGGCCGACCCGCGTTCCTCGACTTCTACGCCACGTGGTGCGCGCCCTGCCGCTGGATGGACCGGGTCGTGTATTCCGACCCGCTGCTGTCCGAGGTGGCCGAAGGCGTGGTCATGATCCGCGTCGACATCGACCGGCCCGAGGGCCGCGCGCTCGCCGCGCGCTACGAGGTCACCGCGTATCCGACGCTGGTCCACGTCTCGCCCGAGGGCAAGGAGACGCTGCGCTGGGTGGGGCCGCTCAACCTGCGGGACCTGCGGCTCAACCTCGGCCAGGCGGCGGTTCCCGGCACGCGTCGCGCAGAGGTCGTAGCCCAGGTCGCGAAGCGTCCGCTCGACGCGGTGACGCAATCCTCTGCGGCGCTGTTCTACGGATGTCGCGGCGAGGTCGAGAACGCGCGTGCAGTGGTGCAGAAGTACGAGCGCATGTCGATCGGCGCTCCCGCGAGGGATCGCGCTCCCGTGTTCCTGTCGCTCGGCAAGGCCGAAGAATTTGCCGGGCGCGACGAGCGCGCGATCGAAGCCTACGGTCGGGTGCTCTCCGTCGATCCCGAGGGGGCGTGGGCGTGGCGGGCATGGCTCGGGCTCTCGGCGTGCCTCGAGCGCCGCGGCCGCCCGGGCGAGGCGCTCTCCGCAGCTCGCGAGGCGGTCCGGCTCGGACCCCAGCAGCGCTATCTCGAAGCGCGCCTCGCACGCCTCGAACTCGGATTGCCGCGACCGGCGGCGCCCCCCGGCGTGGACGACGGCCCGGAGAGGGCCGTAGCGCGCTGAGCCGTACGGCCGCCCGCGGTCCATCTGCTATATTTCGGGAGATGGACCCCGCGCCGGCCCCTGGCCCCGACCGCTCCCTACCGCCGTTCCTGACCGCGCTCCGCACGCTGGTGCACGAGCGCCTGCCCGCGCTCGAATCGCGCAACTATCGGCTCTACTGGTCCGGGCAGGCGATCTCGCTGATCGGCACGTGGATGCAGAGCGTGGCCGTGAGCTGGCTGGTCTGGCGGCTCTCCAAGTCCCCATTCCTGCTCGGACTCGTCGGCGTCTCCATGACGCTGCCGATCCTCGCCCTGTCGCTGTTCGCGGGGCTCGTCGCCGACCGCTTCGTGCGCCGCCGGGTCATCCTGATCACGCAGACGTTCAGCCTCGTCCAGGCCGTGGTACTCGCTTCGCTCATCACCTGGGGCCACCCCAGCGTCGAGGTCGTGCTCGGGCTGGTCATGGTCATGGGCGTGATCAACGCGTTCGACCTGCCCGCGCGCCAGTCGTTCCTCGCCGAGACGGTCGAGCCCGCGCTGCTGCCCAACGCGATCGCGCTCCACTCGGCGATCTTCAACTCCGCCCGGCTCCTCGGCCCGGCGCTCGCCGGCGTGGTGCTGGCCACGCTCGGCGAAGCACCGTGCTTCTGGATCAATGCGGTCTCCTATCTCGCCGTGCTCTACGGGCTGTGGCGCATGGACCTCCCGGCGATCCCGTCGCGCGCCGCCACCGGGTCCGCCCTTGCACACATCCGCCAGGGCGTCACCTATGCGTGGCGGACGCCCAGCCTGCGTAACCTCCTCGTGCTGCTCGGGACGGCCGGCTCGTTCGGCTTCCAGTACACGGTGCTCGTACCGATCTACGCCGACAAGCTGCTGCACGCCGGCGCGAGCGGATACGGGGTGCTCATGTCCTCGGCCGGGGTGGGATCGCTGATCGCGGCGCTCTCCCTGACCGGCAGGCAGGATCGCGCGCGCCTGCGCGGCAACCTGCTGGTCGGACTCTCGCTGTTCGGGGTCGGGTTGATCGCGTTCTCGTTCTCGCGCGTGTTCCTCCTGTCGATCGCCATCAACCTCGTGGTCGGCTTCGGCATGGTGCTCTACGGGGCGAGCACGAACACGCTCGTGCAGTCGTCGGTCGATCCCGCCTACCGCGGCCGGGTGATGAGCCTGTACACGCTCATGTTCGTCGGCACCGCCCCGCTCGGGTCGTTCGTGCTGGGGTCGGTGGCGCAGCACTTCGGCGCGCCCTGGGCGACGCGCATCTCCGGCGGCCTGTGCGTGCTGGGCGCACTCTGGGTATTCCAGCGCCTGCGCGCGATCGCCCGCAGGGAGCCTCCGATCGCCCAACCCGCACCGGCCGCCTGAGGGCGCAATTCTGCTAGTCTGCCGGGGCCGGCCGCCGCGCGCGCGGCCCTGGACTTCGGCGAAGGAGGCACGATGTCGTTCCGCACGGAGAAGGACAGCATGGGCGAGATGCAGGTGCCCGCGGACGCTTACTACGGCGCGTCGACGCAGCGCGCCGTGGAGAACTTCCCGGTCTCGGGCCGACCCCTGCCGCCGCGCTTCATCGCCGCGCTCGGGCTGGTCAAGCTCGCGGCCTGCCGCGTCAATGCGCAGCTCGGCCTGCTGGACGCGAAGCCGGCGGCCGCGATCGAGCAGGCTGCGCGCGAGGTGGCCGACGGCAAGCTTGATCGCGAGTTTCCGATCGACGTGTTCCAGACCGGCAGCGGCACCAGCACGAACATGAACGCGAACGAGGTGATCGCGAACCGCGCGGGCGAGATCCTGGGCGGCGCCCGCGGCTCGCGGGGTGTCCATCCCAACGACCATGTCAATCTCGGGCAGTCCTCGAACGACGTGATCCCGACCGTGCTCCACGTCTCCGCCGTGCTCGCGTTCGAGCAGGACCTGCTGCCTGCGCTCGCGCACCTCTACGCGGCGCTCGACGCGAAGGCGAAGGAATGGGACGGCATCGTCAAGACCGGCCGCACGCACCTGATGGACGCGACGCCGATCCGCCTCGGGCAGGAATTCTCCGGCTACGCCTCGCAGGTCGAGCATGCGATCGAGCGCGCCCGGGCCGTCCTGCCGCACCTGCGCGAGCTGGCGATCGGCGGCACGGCCGTGGGCACGGGCCTCAACGCGCATCCCGAGTTCGGCGCGCGCGTCGCGGCCGAGCTCTCCTCGCTCACGGGCACGGTGTTCAGCGAAGCCCGCAACCACTTCGAGGCGCAGGGCGCGCAGGACGGCGCGTGCTGGGCGAGCGGCGCGC
>JBDTYW010000110.1:0-6762 GCA_040005445.1 Candidatus Eiseniibacteriota bacterium | reverse complement strand
TGCCTGGTGCTGCCGAGCGAGTGGTACGAGGTGCGCCCGATGGTGATCCACGAGGCGTGCGCGCGCGGCAAGGCCGTGGTCTCGACGCGGCTCGGCTCGATCCCCGAGATCGTCGAGGACGGCGTGACCGGCCTGCTCGTGCCGCCCGGCGATCCCCTGGCGCTCGGCGCCGCGCTCGCCGCGCTGATCGCGGATCCGGCGCGCGCCGAGGCGATGGGCCGCGCCGGGCGCGCGATGGTGAGCGCGCTCTATGACCCGGCGAGCCATCTCAAGTCGATGCTCGATGTCTACGCGCAGGCGGCGCGCAGAGCGGGCCGCACATTGCCGGCGAGCCCGGCCGGGGTGGCCGCGTGAAGATCGCGATGATCGGACAGAAGGGCATTCCGGCGCTCTACGGCGGGATCGAGCGCCACGTCGAGGAGATCGCGCGCCGGCTCGTGCTGCGCGGACACGAGGTGTCGGTGTACTGCCGCCTGCATTACACGCCGGCGGGCGGCCGTTATCACGGCGTGCAGCTCGTGCGCCTGCCGAGCATCAACACCAAGCACCTCGACACCGCGACCCACGTCGCGGCGTCGACCGCGCACGCGATGACCCGCGACTACGACGTCGTGCACTTCCACGCGCTCGGGCCTTCGGTGTTCGCGGGCCTGCCGCGCCTGGCCGGCAAGCCCACGGTGGTGACCGTGCACGGCCTCGACTGGCAGCGCGAGAAGTGGGGGAAGGGGGCTTCGTGGGCGCTCAAGCAGTGCGAGGGGCCGGCGGTGAACTTCCCGAACCGCACGATCGTGGTGTCGCGCACGCTCCAGAAGTACTTTGCCGACCACCACCACCGCGCGACGGTCGCGATCCCGAACGGCACGGTGCTGCCCGAGCCGCGGGCCGCGCATCGCATCCTCAAGTTCGGCCTCGAGGCGCACAAGTACGTGCTGTTCGTCGGCCGGCTCGTGCCGGAGAAGGGCGTGCACTTCCTGTGCGAGGCGTTCTCGCGGCTCGACACCGACCTCACGCTCGCGCTCGTGGGCGGCTCGTCGGGCTCCGACGACTATGTAGAGCAGATCAAGAAGTTCGAGGGCCCGCGCGTCAAGATGCTCGACTACGTCTACGGCGAGGCGCTCGAGGAGCTGTGGTCGAACGCGTACTGCGTGGTCCAGCCCTCGACGCTCGAGGGCCTGTCGCTGTCGCTGCTCGAGGCGCTGAGCTACGGGCGCTGCGTGCTGATCTCGGACATTCCGGAGAACCTCGAGGTCACCGAAGACAGTGCGTTCACGTTCAAGAACCGCGATGTCGACGACCTCACCCGCCAGCTCGGCCGGCTCATCCACGAGCCGGCGCTGGTGCGCACGTTCGAGGCGAAGGCGCGCGGCCACATCGCCGAGCACTACTCGTGGGACCGCGTCGTGGACGCCACCGAGGCCGTGTACGAGGAGTTGCTGGCGTCGCGCAAGCCGGACGTCCGGGATTGAAGCCCCGCATCACCGTCATCACGCTCGCTGTCGAGGATCTCGAGCGCGCACTCCGCTTCTACCGCGACGGCCTCGGCCTCGCCACGAAGGGAATCGTGGGCACGGAGTTTGTGCACGGCGCGGTCGTGTTCTTCGACCTCGCGGGCGGGCTCAAGCTCGCGCTCTGGCCGCGTGCGAGCCTGGCGCAGGAGACCGGGCTGTCCGCCGGGGCTCCCGATCCCACGACCCATGCGCTGGCGCACAACGTGGCGACCCGCGCCGAAGTCGACGCGCTGCTCGCGCAGGCGGCGCGCGCCGGGGCGAGCATCGTCCGGCCCGCGCAGGACGCATCCTGGGGCGTGTACTCGGGGTGGTTCGCCGACCCGGACGGGCATCTCTGGGAGGTCGCGTGGAATCCTTCGTGGTCGGGCGATTCCTGACGACCCCCGGTCGCGATTGACAGTCCTGGGGCATCGGAGTACTGACTTCTCTTCATGCACTCCGCCCCTCCTCACACTCGGACCCTCGTCGACTGGCGCGCGGCCTTCATCGCCGGCGTGGTCTCGGGTCTCGTCCTGCTCGCGCTCGAGATGCTGCTCACCGCGCGCGCGGTCGGCAGCCCGTGGGTGGTCCCGCGCCTGGTGGCCGCAATCCTGCTCGGCCGGGGGGTGCTGCCGCCGCCGGCGACGATCACGCCCGGAATCCTGCTCGCGGCGCTCGCGATCCACCTGCCGCTGTCGATCGCGTACGCCTGCCTGATCGCGTTCGTGCTCCATCGCTGGGGACTTGCGGTCGGGATCGTGGGTGGCGCCGCGCTCGGGCTTGCGCTCTATGTCATCAACTTCGGCACGACGTTCGCGATCTTCCCGTGGTTCGCCCCCATGAAGAGCTGGATCTCGCTGTGGGCGCATGTCGCGTTCGGCGCGGTCGCCGGCGGCACCTACGAATTACTCGAGGTCGAGCGCGTCGCCCCTGGGGGGGCGCGGGAGTGAGCGGCCTGTTCCGCGGCCAGGGCGGTTCCGGCGCGCGCCCGAATCGCGGGTTCAGCGGCGCGCGGCTCCTGGTCGGGCTCGCGGTGGCGGGATTCGCGCTGTTCAATTACCTCGGGCAGAAGTCGCTCAACCCCACGACCGGCGAGACCCAGTACGTCGCAATCTCGCCGCGGCAGGAGATCGCGCTCGGACTCCAGTCCGCGCCCGCGATGATGCAGGAGTACGGCGGCCCGAGCCGGGACGAGCGCGCCTCGGCGCTGGTCGAGGCGGTCGGGCAAAAGGTGGTTGCGCACTCGGATGCCGCGCGCTCGGGCTACGAGTTCCACTTCGTGCTCCTCGGCGATCCGAAGACGATCAACGCGTTCGCGCTGCCGGGGGGGCCGGTGTTCATGACCGAGGGCCTCTTGTCCGGGCTCACGACCGAGGGCGAGATCGCCGGTGTGCTCGGGCACGAGGTCGGGCACGTCATCGCGCGCCACGGCGCCCAGCACATCGCGCAGCAGCAGCTTTCCCAGGGGCTCACCGGCGCGCTCATCCTCTCGACCTATGACCCGAACGACCGCAGCAGCACGACCACCGCCCAGGTCGCGCTCGTGGTCGCGAACCTGGTCGGGCTGCGCTACGGTCGCGAGGACGAGCTCGAGGCGGATCGCCTCGGCGTCCGGCTCATGTCGCAGTCTGGATATGATCCGCGCGCGCTGCTCGGCGTGATGAAGGTGCTCGCAGCTTCGAGCAAGGGCGGCTCCCCACCCGAGTTCTTCAGCACGCACCCAAACCCGGAGAACCGCAGCGAGCGCATTCAGGCGGCGATCCAGGAGCAGTTCCCCGGCGGCGTGCCCGCCGGGCTCACCCCCTGACCTCACCCCGCAAGGAGGGCCGCATGGCTGTCGCCAAGATTACAGAGATTTCCGCCACCTCGAGCAAGGGCTTCGACGACGCGATCAAGGTCGGCCTCCGCCGGGCCGAGAAGACGCTGCGCAACATCACGGGCGCGTGGGTCAAGTCGATGAAGGTCGACTACGCGAAGGGCAAGATCACCGACTACCGCGTCCTCATGAAGGTCTCCTTCATCCTGAAGGACTGAGCCTGTCAGGATTTGCGGCCTCGAGGCCCCCGGGTTTCACGCCCGCCCGGGGGTTTTTCGCGTAGGGTGGGGCGAGCCGCCAGGACCCACGCCACCGGAAGGAAGCCCCGTGAACAAAGCCGCCCGCTTGAGCGCATTCGGAATCGTCGTCCTTGCCGTGATCGCCGTGTCCGTCGGCCTGTGGTACGGGCAGCGCGTCGGCCTGATCGGGGGGCAGGTGGCGCACGAGATCCGGGCCGACCTCAAGGCCCGCGCCATGCCGGACGACGCCCCGTGGCGCGATCGCCGGACGCAGGCGCTGCTCAGGGGGTTCTACGCGAATCGCAAGATGAACCCGGCGTGGACGACCGGTGCGCGCCCGAATTCGCAGGCCCGGGACCTCGCCGAGATCCTGCAGCACGCCGACCGGGAGGGCCTGAACCCGGCGGACTACGCGACCGCCCCCTTGCTCGCGCGCCTCGAGCAGCACAAGCAGGCCTCCCTCGACGCGATGGACGCGAAGGCGCTCGCCGACTTCGACCTGCTGTGCAGCATCGCCGCGTTGCACTATATGAGCGATGTCTTCGACGGGCGGATCGCCCCCCACGCGCTCGATGCGGTCTGGGTCGCGCATCCGCGCCCGGGCGACCTCAACGAGATCCTCCAGGCGGCGCTCCAGCAGAATCGCATCCGGGACGCGTTCGCCGCGCTCCCGCCAACGCACGACGGCTACGTGCGCCTGCGCTCGGCGCGCGCGAAGTACGCCGCGATCGTCGAGCAGGGGGGCTGGGCCGCGATCGCGCCGGGTCCGGCGCTGCGGAAGGGGCAGCACGGTGTGCGCGTGCTCGCGTTGCGCGCGCGCCTCGCCGCCAGCGGGGACCTGTCCGCCGGAGCGGCGACCGGCGGCGATCGCTTCGACGACGCGGTCGAGGCCGCGGTGAAGCAGTTCCAGGAGCGGTACGGGAGGGATGCCGACGGGGTCGTCGGCGCGAGCGAACTCGCCATGCTCAACGTGCCGGCCGCGACGCGCCTGCGCCAGATCGAGCTCAACATGGAGCGCTGGCGCTGGCTGCCGAAGACGTTCGGCGACCGCCACCTCGTGGTCAACATCCCGGAGTACATGCTGCACTACTACGAGGGCGGCAAGCCGGTGCTCGACATGCGGGTGGTCGTCGGCAAGGCCATGAACCAGACTCCGGTGTTCAGCGATACCATGACCGTGGTCGTGGTGAACCCGACCTGGAACGTGCCCGCCTCGATCGTGGCCAACGAGATCGGCCCGGCGATCGCCGAGGACAAGAACTACCTCGCGAAGCACCACATGCGCCTGCTCGACGGCACCGGCGACAAGGCGAAGGACATCGATCCCTCGGACGTGGACTGGGGAGATTCCACCAGCCTCCGCAAGATCGCCGTGCGTCAGGACGCCGGCGAGGACAACGCGCTCGGGAAGCTGAAGTTCCTGTTCCCAAACTCGTTCGATATCTACCTGCACGACACGCCGGCAGGGGCGTTGTTCTCGCGCGAGGACCGCAGCTTCAGCCATGGCTGCGTGCGGGTCGAGGATCCGGTGCGGCTTGCGACCTACGTGCTCGAGGGCGGGGCCGACGCCGACACGGCACGGCTGCGCACGTTGATCAATGCGGGCGCCACCAAGTACCTGAAGATCCCGAACCCCTTGCCGGTGAACATCGTGTACTTCACCGCGTTCGGCTCGGACGACGGAGCGGTCGGGTTTCGCGAGGACGTCTACGGCATCGACGCCGACCTGGTCGACCAGCTTCGCGGGCGTGCCCGGGCACAGGTCCGCTCGCAGGCGACCGGGAAGCCGAAGGCGGGCTCGGCCCTTGCGGGAGCCGCGTCGCATCCCTAAAGTGCGGGCATGCGATCCGCGCTGATCCTGGCCGGCGGCCGGGGCGAACGATTCTGGCCCTGGAGCCGTCCGGGGCACCCCAAGCAGCTCCTGCCGCTGGCGAACGGCCAGGTCCTCCTGAGCGCCACGCTCGAGCGCCTCGCGGGCGTCGTCCCGCCCGAGAGCACGTGGATCCTCACGGGCGCGGACATCGCACCCCGCGTGCAGGCCCTGGTGGGCGACCGCGCGCGCGTGGTCGAGGAGCCCGTGGGCCGCAACACCGCGCCTGCCGTGGGCTACGCCGCGCTGCTCTCGCTCGCCGCCGGCGCCGAGGACGGCATGGCCGTGCTCGCCGCCGACCGCCTGATCGCCGATCTCGCCGCGTTCCAGCACGACCTCGAGGCCGCGCTTGCGCTCGCGGAGTCGGGCGACCGGCTGGTCACCTTTGGCGTGCCGCCCACGCGGGCCGAGACCGGCTACGGCGCGCGTTTGCGGTCGCGGCGTTCCGCGAGAAGCCCGATCTCGCGACCGCGCAGCAATACGTGGCGAGCGGCCGCTACCTGTGGAACAGCGGCATGTTCTGCTGGCGGCCGCGCGTCGTGCTCGAGGCGCTCGACCGCCATCGCCCCGCGCTCGCGCAGGGCGTACGCGCGCTCGCGCCGGCGGCGAAGGCGTTCGTCTCGGGGCAAGGCGCGGGAGCCGGGGAGACGCTGGCGGAGAGATTCCCGGGTCTCGAGTCGGTCTCGATCGACTACGCGGTCATGGAGCCGGCGACCAACGCCGCCATGATCGAGGCGGCGTTCGAGTGGGACGACCTCGGCTCGTGGACGGCGTGGGCGCGGCGCCAGGCGCGCGACCCGCGCGGCAACGCGGCAAGCGGGCGCGCGGTCACGATCGACAGCGACGACTGCGTCGTGCTCGGCGGCGGCGAGCGCCCGGTGGTCGTGCTCGGGGGCAAGGGGCTGATCGTGATCGAACACGAGGGTGGCACGCTGGTCTGCCCGGTCGAGCGCGCCGACGAGGTGCGCAAGGCCGTGCGCGAGCTCGAGCAGCGGGGCTGGCTCGCCGGGGAGGAGCCGCGGTGAGGCGTCTCGCGCTTCTGCTCGTCGTGCTCGCCACCGCCGGGTGCGCCGCGCAGGCGCGCCAGCGGCCGGTGCCGACGGCGCCGCCGCCGACGCCCGAGAGCGCCCGGCCGCCCGCGAGCGCGCCCGAGAGCCCGCCGGAGGGCGAGGGCGTGCTCCCCCCGGCCGGTCCGATCACGGCGCCCTGGGACACGGCGGGCAGCGCCGCGGGCAAGGCGGCGCGCCGCGTCCACGTGTACCCGAGCGGCGCGAGCGCGGTCGGCGGCAAGCTCGTCGACTCGCTCCCCGATCCGGCGTCGCTCGCCCCCGGGGCGCAGGATGGCGAGCC
>JBDTYW010000109.1:0-6766 GCA_040005445.1 Candidatus Eiseniibacteriota bacterium | reverse complement strand
ACGCTCTCGGCGGTGCTCGTGATCGGCTTCGGCGTGCTCGTGCTCGGGCTGCGCTTCGAGGTCAGCGCGCTCTCCCTGGCCGCGCTCGGAGCGGCACTCGCGGCGGGGGCGGTCGGGATCGTTGCGGTCGGGCTCGTGCTCGCGGGGCTGTCGCTCGTGTTCGCGCGCCAGAGCATGATGATGAACGAGGGCGTCTCGGCCGTGCTCTACCTGTTTTGCGGCGTGGTCTTTCCGCCCGACCTCCTGCCCGGGTATCTCCAGCCGGTCGCGCTCGCACTGCCGATGACGTGGTGGCTCGAGGCCTCGCGCCGTGCGTTCGGCGTGCACGGCTTCTCGGTGATCCTCGAGCGCTTCGCGGACCTGCAACTGGCGGGCGTGTTCGTCCTGGTCACGCTGGTATGGCTGGGAGTCGGGATGTTCCTGTTCGGCGCCCTCGAACGCCGCGCCCGCGGCGAGGGGCTGCTCGACGTCACGACGGCGTTCTAGGCCGAAGGGAGAAGGCATGCGGAACGGAGTCCGATCGCTCGCCCTGATGGCGCTGCTCTCCGGCGCATGCCTGTTCACCGGCGCGCGGCAGGAGGGCTCGCCCGTGCCGCCGATGTTCCCGTCGGGGAGGCCGGATCCAGCGCTGCTGGAGCGGCTGCCGAAAGGCGCGAGAGTCGACGCGTACGGGAACGTGTGGGTGACGAGAGGCCAGGGCCGTCCGCACGTCCTCGTGCTCACGCACCGCGATGTGCCCGGCTACGTGGTCTCCTCGATCACGCCCCAGGGCTATCTCCGCCTGCAGCGGCTCGGCACCCCCGCGACCGCCTTGTACGACCAGTTCCAGGTCGGCCGGCGGGTGCTGGTGTACACGCGCGGCGGTGTCCTGCCCGCGGTCATCGCCTGCCCGAGCACCCACTTCCGGCGAGGGGCGGACGTCCCCGTTCCCGAGGCGACGGTCGACGACCTGTGGGTCGACGTCGGCGCGGAGTCCGACCGCGAGGCCGAGGCGATGGGTATTGCGTTGCTCGATCCGGTCGTGCCTCCGCGCACGCCGCTCGACTTTGGGTCCATGGTCGGCATGGTCGGTGAGGGCGGAGGCGTGCGCGCCGCTTCGAGCTTTCTCCTTCGATTCTTCCGGGAGACCCACGCCGGTCCCGGCACGACCACGTTTGCCTGGGTGAGCGGCGGGACCGAAGGTGGACGCGGGAGCCGCAGGCTCCTCGAGACGCTCGCCCCAATCGACTCGGCCTACGTCGTCGAGGCGTACCCGGATCTCTCCGCGGACAGCCTCGCGCGCGGGCTGGCCGACATGCAGCACGGGATTCCGATCATCCACTCGGAGGAGTGCCCGGTTTCGCCCGGGGACTCGGCGCATGCGCCGAGTCGCGCCTGGGCGGATCGCCTGGCGAACTGGGGCGGTCGATCCTGGGTTCGCCGGGTGCGCAACTCTCCGGACGCGCGTGTGTTTACTTCTGCGGGGATCCCGACGCTCATCCTCGCGATGCCGGAGGCCTATCCGGGGTCCGGGGCCGAGCGCGTCTGGCCGACGAAGGATGCGAACCATCTCCTGTCCGGGAAAACCTTTCCCCGCGTGCCTTCAAGGACCGATGTGGAATGGGGGCTTTGGCCAGAGACGGCTCCGGCAAGCCCGCAGGCCTGGTCGACGGAGAGCGATGCCGAGCCGGATCCGCACCAGGTCGCATGGCGCGTGCTCCGCCCGTTACTCGCGGCGTATGGCGTCTCCGAACACGAGAGCGCGGTCGCGGAAGCGATCCGGGAGCAGTTGCCGCCGGGCGCGCGGCGAGCCGCACGCCTCGACGAGCGGGGCAACCTGGTCCTCGCGCTCGGACCCGGCGCCCCCGCGCGGCTGTTCGTGGCGCACCAGGACGAGATCGGCTACCGCGTGATCAGCGTCGGCGCCGATCAGCGCGCACAGGTTGCGAAGAAGGGCGGGTTCTACGATTGGTTGTATGAGGGAGAGCGCGTCCGCGTCGGCAACGGCACCACCGGCGTGGATGGCGTGATCGCCCCGCGCCCCGGCTACCTGACCGACGCTCGCCCCGTGATCGCTCGACCGCTGCTGGACGAAGCGCGCCCGCCGATGGGGAAGGAATCGCGCTTCGACGTGGCGGATCTTCGCGTCGAAGTGGGGCCATGGGCCTCCCAGCATCTGCGGCCCGGCGATGACGTCACCGTCTTCCATGAGATCGCCCGCCTCGGCGCCCACCGCGTTTCCGCCCGTGCGATTGACGACCGCTACGGCTGCGCCGCGCTCGTGATGGCGGCGAAGGAGCTGTGGCCGCGCCGCAAGCAATTGCCGAACACGATCTGGCTCGTGTGGTCGGTCGAGGAGGAGATCGGCTTGAAGGGTGCGGAGTGGCTCGCCGACAGCCTTGCGCACCACGGCATGCTGCCGAAGCGCGTGCACGCGGTGGACACATTCGTCTCGAGCGACTCGCCGCTCGAGGACTCGCGCTACGGTGACGCGAAGCTCGGGCAAGGGGCGGTCGTGCGCGCGGTGGACACCAGCCACGAAGCGCCGATCGAGGCGGTGCGCGCGACGCTCGCGCTCGCGAGAGCAGAGGACATCCCGCTCCAGTACGGCGTGACCTCGGGCGGCAACGACGGCGTGCCGTTCGCCGAGCGCGGCTCGATCAACGTGCCGCTGGCGTGGCCGCTGCGCTACTCGCACTCCGCAGTCGAGGTCGCGGACCTGAGGGACCTCGAATCGCTCACGCGGCTGGTCATCGCGCTCTCGAAGGTGCCGGCGACCGACGACCCGAACCGGCCGTAGCGCGCGCTTCGAACCTGCCCCGGGGCAGGTTCGAAGCCGTGGAATTGCTACGCCAGTGCGGCCTCGTAGAGTTTCACCGCCTCGTCCACCTGGCGAAGTTCGATCGACTCGTCCGTGATGTGGCAGTCCTGCGGGCGTCCCGGCCCCATCACGAGGAACGCGGCGCCGGTGGGCGCGAAGCACGCCGCCTCGGTCGCGAAGTCGCAGAATCCAAACGGCCGGTTGGCGAGCTTCTTGAGCCGCCGCGCCACCGGCCCGGGCTTGGAGGCGAGCGCCTTCAGGCGGTGCACCGGCTCGATCCGGTAGGGCACCTTCGCGCGCTTGAGCAGGGCATCGAGCTTCGCGCTCGCCTGCTTCTCGCTCAGCTTCGGCGAGTAGCGCACGTCGAGTTGTAGCCGGCAGTGATCCGCGATCACGTTCATCGCCACGCCGCCCTCGATCACGTCCGGGCTCGCGGTCATCGTCGTGGCCTGCCGGGGCGTCGCTCCGGCGAGCGGCTTGAGCGCGGCGAGAATTCTCCCCATGCGCCCGATCGCGTTCGTGCCCGCCCACGGCATGGAGGCGTGCCCGCTCGCGCCCTCGGTTGTGATCGCCACCTGGAGCAACCCCTTCTGCCCGAGGCAGGGCCTGAGTCCGGTGGGCTCGCCGATGATCACGAGTTCGGTATTCGCCAGCACGCCGCGCGCGACCGCCGCTTCGGCGCCGTGCATGACGGTCTCCTCGTCGGTCGTGAACAGGATTCCGAATTCGCCCCGGTCCCTGAGCCGAGCGGCCGCGGCGAGCATGGCCGCGCAACCGGCCTTCATGTCGGTCGTACCGCGCCCGTAGAGGCGGCCGCTCTTCTCGGTCCCGGTCGTGGACTTCCAGGTGCCGGAAACCGGCACGGTGTCGAGGTGCCCCGAGAACAGGAGCCTGGGCTTGCCCCAGGACAGGAGCAGGGCGGGGCGGTCGCCGTTCGGAATGGGCGTCGCCTTGCCCCCCAGGCCCCGGCCGATCTCCTCCGCCAGCCGGAGGACCGGCCGCGCGTCGTCGGCCTCGGACGAGGGGCAGAGCACAAGTTCTCGCAGGATTTCTCGGGCCTTCATGGTCTTCCCCCAAAGCTTGATGGGACAGCGTTCTGGGGTCCTGATCTCCAGCGAGTTCTCAGGCCGGAGGGGGGCCGCCGCAGCGCGTCTTGGTGCCCGTCCCCGGGCCCTGCTAGACTCCCCTCCGAGGGTCTCCTAAGGAGGTAGCGTGAAAGTCATGTCGTCCCTGTTGGCGCTCCTGATGATCGTCGCCGCCAGCGGCTGTTCCAGCCTCGTCCAGGTCCCGCGGGCAGATTTCGCCGCGGTCCCGGTTCGCAAGAACGTGCTCATCCGGACCGACCTCGGCGAACAGTACGCGTTCGATCGGGCGGTCGTCACCGCCGATTCTCTGTTCGGCACGGGTTACCAGCAACGCACGGTCGTCCGCGCGGACGGGGAGTCCATGATCGACGAGGTCACGACCCAGATTCGCCTGCCGCTGACCAGTATCACGAGCATCTCCGAGCGCAAGCGGGACTGGGGCCGCACCGGCAAGTGGGGCGCCGGTGCCCTCGCCGCGGGCGCGTTCGTGGTTGCGGTGGGCACGAGCAAGGGCAACGCCGACGCCGCCAAGCCCGGGGGCGGCAAGTTGCCCCCACCGGGGTTCTGATCCGGATGTAGAGAAATCTCCTGGCTGCAACCACTGTTCCGTTGGATCGCCCACTCGCACCCCGCCAGGAGAATCTCATGAGCCGCTTCACCATTCGCTGGGAGCCCGCCGGGTTCGCCTACCGAGCACGGGCCGAGCGCGCGCTGCGCGAAGTCGCCCGGGGACTCGGATTGACCCGGCGCCTGGGGCGCGTGATCGTGCGGGTCCGCCCCTCGATTGCAACCGACGAGGCGGTCGTGGCCTGGCGCGAGGGGCGGCGCGTCGCGCTGCGCATCGATCTTGACCTCGGCAACTTCCTCACTGCAGACGGCCGGCGCGCGCTCGCGCGCAGCGGACTCGGGCACGCTGATGTCCCGGCGCGCCGCTACTCCGACCGAACGGCGCGCACCGCGTTCCTGCACGAGCTTTCGCACGTGGCGGACGCGCTGCGCCATGGCATCGACTCGAACGACGTGCCGCGTGGGCGCTGGGCCCCGTTTAACGAGGCCTGGAACGTGTGGATCGACGGGCGCCTGACCCGGCGTGGCGAGCCCGCGCTCACCAAGGGCGAACGCTGGGCGGCGTTTCGTCATACGTTTGCCCGGCGCGGGCGCCCGCGCGTGTGGTCGCGGCTCGTGTTCGACCGCCTGTGGCGCGCGGAGACGCTTTCGCAGCGGGACCTGCTCGACGCCGTCGAACTGCTGGTGGGGTAGGGCTTCGCTCCGCGCTTTCGCGTCCGGCGCGGGCAGCGTACATTGCGCGGCATGACCGACCCGGCCCGTTCGTCCTGGCGCGCGCGCGCCGAGCGCTTCGTCACCCGCCCCGCACCCGCCGCCCTGGTGGATGAGTTCCCCGCGCATGTCGCCGGCGTGCTCGCCCGGCTCGTCGATGCCGGATACGAGGCGGTCGCGGTCGGCGGCGGCGTGCGCGACGCGCTGCTCGGGCGCGCGGTGTTCGGGCTGTGGGATCTTGCGACCGCGGCCACGCCCGCGCAGGTGATCGCGCTGTTCCCCGGGGCGGTGCCGACCGGGATCGAACATGGCACCGTGACGCTGCCCGATCCCGCGGGCGCGATCGAGATCACGAGCTACCGCACGGATCATGGCTACAGCGATGCGCGCCGGCCGGACGAGGTGCGCTTCGGCGTCGACCTCGTGACCGATCTCGAGCGCCGCGACTTCACGATCAACGCGCTCGTCTACGAGCCGGCGTCGGGGCTCGTGCTCGATGCGGTCGGCGGTCTGGCCGATCTCGAGGCGCGCGTGCTGCGCGCAGTGGGCGACCCGGTCGGGCGCTTTCGCGAGGACGCGCTGCGCCCGGTGCGCGGCGCGCGCCTCGCGGCCGTGCTCGACTTCGGGCTCGATCCCGCGACCGAGGCCGCGCTCGCGGCCGCGGCCGACCTGGTGCCTCGGCTCTCGGCCGAGCGCGTGCGCGACGAGCTGGAGAAGATGCTCGCCGCCCCGAAGCCCTCGATCGGCTTCGAGCTGCTCCGGCGATCCGGGCTGCTCGCGCTGCTTCTGCCCGAGCTCGAGGCGACGGTGGGCGTGCGCCAGAACCGTCACCACGCGTTCGACGTCTATCATCACACCCTGCGCGCGATCGATGCCGCGCCGGCGACGAACGGGGTCGTGCGCTGGGCCGCTCTCGCCCACGACCTCGGCAAGCCCGCGACGCGCGCCGTGAAGGACGACGGCGAGGCCTCGTTCCACGGGCACCCGGCGGTGGGGGCGGAGATCGCCGACGCGATGCTGACCCGGCTCCGGCTGCCGCGCGCCGTGCGTGAGGCGATCGTCCACCTCGTCGCGGAGCACCTGTTCGAGTACCGGCCGGAGTGGACGGACGCCGCGGTGCGGCGCTTCGTCAAACGGGTGGGGGAGGCGAACCTCGCCGACCTGTTCGCGCTGCGCGCCGCCGACGCCGCCGGGACGCGCGAGGGGGCGCCCGACCTGACGAACCTCGAGACCTTTCGTGCGCGCATCGCGGCCGTGCTGGCGGCCCGTCCGCCGCTCTCGACGCGCGAACTGGCGCTCGACGGCCGCGAGCTCATGACCGAACTCGACCTGGCGCCGGGGCCGCGCGTGGGGGCGATCCTCGCTGCCCTGGTGGAGCGCGTGCTCGACGATCCGGCGCTCAACACGCGGGAGCGATTGCTCGAACTCGCCCGCGCCCTGCCGGATGCGCTCCCGCGCGGGGGTCGTGGCGCGCCTTGACACTCCGGGTGGCGGCCGATATCCTGCGGCTCGACTTCCCTCGGACCCCCATGGAGCGAAAAACCAACGAATGGATTGGAGCCGGGTGCAGGGACCGGTGCGTCGCGAGCTGGCGCAGGTGGAT
>JBDTYW010000108.1:0-6788 GCA_040005445.1 Candidatus Eiseniibacteriota bacterium | reverse complement strand
AGATCGCGTACGAGTCGCCGCGCTTCATGCTGCCGATCCGGCTCGGCATGGTGAATGCGCGCGGGCCGCAGGAGCTGTTCGTCTACACGCTCACGCCGAAGGGTCGGGTCGAGACCACGAACTATCGGGTCGTCAAGCTGCCGACCGGCAACGAGGTCCCGCTGTACGTGAAGGACGATTTCGCGACCTTCTCGCGCGCCACGTTCGACCACGCGGTCGCGCGCGAGGGCATGCGGACGGTGTTCCTCGAGTACGCATGGAACGCCGGCTGGTGCGACCCGTGCGCCGGCCCTCCGCTCGATCCGTCCGAGCTCAAGCAGCTCGGCGCCTCGTGGCTCGACGACGCCTCCGGGCGCGGATCGAGCGTGTTCGTGACGCGGCTGCATGCCCGCTACGACGCGGCCTCGTTCCCCGAGGACCTGGTGTTCCAGGAGACCGCGAACACCGAGAACTACCAGGCCCGCTACGTCCTGCGCACGCCGTTCACGGGCGAATGCAATTGCGCCGGCGGCGCCGCCTATCGCAAGACGCTGCTCGCCCGCCGCGATGCCCAGCGCCGCTCGCTCGTCGAGCTCACCGGTTGGTCGCCCGAGCGCGTGCGGCAGGGCATGAGCCGCGGGCAGGACGCGTGGCTGCCCGCGGTCGCGTTGCCGGCGCAGGAATCCTGGTGGCAGAAGCTCTGGCCGCGCTGATCGGAGTTGGAGAGGGAGGCCGGGGGCGTGGCGGACCGGGCGGGCCGTCCCGCCTCGCATTTCGCCGCCCGGGGCGACCGTTCGTCGGCCGGGATCGACCGTTCGTCGGGCTGCGCGTATCGCCCCCCGCTCTCCCGCCGTAGATTCGATCCATGAACACTTCCGAAGCGATCCGCCCGATGGCGCGCAAGGCGCGCCCCGCCACGCCCCTATCCGGGCTCGTCGCGATCCTCTGGCGCGGCGTCTTCTTCGCGATCCCGTTCGCGCTCTTCTTCGGCTTGCTCACGGGCGGCGGCTGGGCCGCGCTCCCATCGATCTACGCGGTGTCCCTCGTGTTCACGTACTGCAATGCGCTCGCGAGCTGGGTGGTGCGTTGGTTCGTGCGGCCGGGCCTGGAGGGATCGGCAGGAGCGGGATCCCCCACGGCGCGCGGCAAGGCGATCCTGCTCGACGTCACGGCCTACGCCGGCGCCGCGATCGCGGCCTCGATGCTGGCGGCGGGGATCATCCATTTCACGATCTTCCCCGGGTTCCTCGGCAGCGCGCGGCAGTTCGCGATCGTCGCGTTGTTCTCGCTGTTGTTCGCTGCGCTGTTCATCGGCGTGGCGTACGCCTACCACTTCTACGAGGATGCCCTGCTACGGGCGCGCTCCGAGGAGGAGCTGAACCTCGCACGCCGCATCCAGCGCTCGTTCCTGCTCTCGCAGTTCCCGTCCCTTCCGGGTGTCGAGGTGCATGCCCTGAACGTCTCTTCCAAGCAGGTCTCGGGCGATTTCTACGACGTCGTGCCCGCAGGTGATCGCGCGTTCCTCGTGTGCGTCGCCGACGTCTCGGGCAAGGGCGTGCCGGCCGCACTGCTGGGATCGATGCTGCAGGCGTCGCTGCGCACGCAGGCGCCGATCGCCGCCTCGGTCGGCTCGATCGTGGAGAACGTCAACAGCCTGCTGTGCGGAGGCGTGGCCAATGGCCAGTTCGCGACCATGTTCCTGGCGCGCATGGACGAGGCCACGATGACGATGTCGTACGTCAATGCCGGTCACAATCACCCGGTGCTCGTGCGCGCGAACGGCACGCGCGAGCTGCTCGCGAAGGGCGGGCCGATGGTCGGCAGCTTCGCTCACGTCCCGTTCGAGGAGGGCCGCGTCACGCTCGCGCCCGGCGACCGCGTCGTGATGTACACCGACGGCCTGAGCGAGGCGATGGATGCGCGTCGACAGATGTACGGCGACGACCGGCTGGTCGACCTCGCCGCGTCCCTGCCCAACGGCCAGACCGCGCGCGAGTCCACGGATGCGATCATGGGCGCGCTCGCGCAATTCCTGGACGGCGAGGAGCCGCAGGACGACATGACGCTGCTGGTCCTGCGCGTGCTGGGCCCGGCGGGAGGCAGGCCGCCGCGCGCGGCCGCGGCCCTCCCGGCGTCGTCAACCCAGGAGGAGGTCCGATGAACACCCCACGCCCGCAGCGCTCGTTCGGTCGATGCGTGCTCGATGCGGTGTGGCAGACGCCGCTCTGGGCAGTCCCGTTCGCCGTGTTCTTCGGCACGCTCTACGGCGCGCAGCGCGAGGTCTACGTCCTGTCGTACGAGATCTCGCTCGTGTTCGCGCTCACGATTCGCCTCGCCCTGCTCGCGCTGGGGCACTTCGCCATGCCTGCGTTGCGCCGCGCCACGCCGGGCGGCAGGGCTCCCTCGCTGCCGATCCACATCACGCTGTACGCGGCGGTGTCGGTCGCCGGCTCCTATCTCGCGGCGTTCATCATCCACGAGACGTTCCTGCCCGGCTTCCTGGGAACGCCCCGCGCGGTCGCGGTCACCGGCATGTACGCGCTTGTGTTCTCGTTCCTGATCGGAGGCATCGCGTACGCGATCCACTTCTACCGCCAGTCCCTCGAGCACGCCCGCGCGGTCGAAGGCATGCGCGCGGAGCTGGCGCAGGCCGAGCTGCGCGCGCTGAGGGCGCAGATCGAGCCGCATTTCCTGTTCAACACGCTCAACGCGATCGCCGCGCTGATGCCGACCGACCCGGCCGCCGCCGAGGAGATGACGACCCGCCTGGCCGAGGTCTTCCGCTACGCGCTGTCGGCCTCGGAGCGCGAGACCGCGCCGCTGGCCGAGGAGATCGCGTTCGCCACGGCCTACCTCGACATCGAGCGCGCGCGTTTCGGCGAGCGCCTGCGGGTCGTGGTCACGGTCGAGCCCGGGCTCGAAGGCGCGGCCGTGCCGAG
This sequence comes from Candidatus Eiseniibacteriota bacterium, assembly GCA_040005445.1. Taxonomy (GTDB): domain Bacteria; phylum Eisenbacteria; class RBG-16-71-46; order RBG-16-71-46; family DASYSL01; genus JANPEF01. The sequence goes on along the minus strand of JBDTYW010000108.1, from coordinate 3,870 downwards.
CCTCCTGCTCCAGCCCGTGGTCGAGAATGCGGTGCGTCACGGCATTGCGCAGCGCGCGCACGGCGGCACGATCCGCACCACCGCCGCGCGCGCCGGATCCAGGCTGCGACTCGCGGTGGAGGACGACGGCCCGGGCATGAGCCCGGAGGCCTCGGCGCGGGCGCGGGGCGATGCGGCCGCGGACCCGCGCGTGCCGGGCGGGCGCGGCTTCGGCCTCCACGCGCTGCGCGAGCGCCTGCGCGCCACCGGTTCCGACGATGCGCTCGCGATCGAGACGCCCGCGGGCGGCGGCACCCGCATCGTCCTCACGCTTCCCTTGACCCCACCCTGACCCAAGGAGAATCCCATGCGAACCTCCCGCTCGTTCCCGATCCTGGGCGCCATTCTCGCGCTCGCAGCCTGCGGGGCGCTCTCGCGGCCCGCGCTCGCCGCCGATGCCGCGCAGGTCGAGGCCGTCAAGCAGGCGCTCCAACTCGCCGTCAACCAGGGCGACATCGACGGCATGCTCGCCGCGCGCGGCCGCTTCGACGCGATATCGGTCGCCGAACCGGAGAATGCGCTCCTCCACTACTGGGTCGCCGTCTGCGACTGGCGGGTCGCGCCCTACTTCATGCCCGAGGAGAAGAAGGCAAAGGGCAAGCGGTGGGTCGCCGAGGGCATCGCGCGCGCCGGTCGCGCGTACGAGATCGATCCCAAGTTCGCCGAGGCGCTCGCCCTGCGCTGCGGCCTCCAGGGCCTCGCAATCCAGTTCGATCCCTCGCAGGCGATGAAGCTCGGCATCCAGGCCGAGTCCGACCTGAACCACGCCCGCGACCTCGCGCCGGGCAACCCGCGCGTCCTGCTGCTCGACGGCATCAACACGCTCTACAAGCCCGGCTTCATCGGCGGCGGCGCGGGCCCGGCGCTCAAGAAATTCGAACGGGCGCAGGCGCTGTTCGCCGGCGAGACGGTGACCGACCCCGCCGCTCCCGACTGGGGCAAGGACGACGTGTACGTGTGGGCCGGCCGCGCGGCGGTCAGGGCGGGTGACTACCGGGGCGCGCGCGGCTACTACCAGAAGGCGCTCGCGGCGAACCCCGAGAACGGCTGGGTCAAGCGCTCGCTGCTTCCCGAAGTCGAGAAGAAGCTCGCCCCCGGCGGAGCGAAGGCGAGCTCGTAATGCGGAGCCTGCGGCCGTGGGTCCTCGCCGGTGCGATCGTCCTGGCGCTGTCGGCCGGCCCGCGGGCCGCGTGCGCGGCCGAGTTCCCCGTGACCGGCGTGGTGCGCGATGCCGCCGGCTCGCCGATCGAGTACGCGACCGTCAATGCGCCCGCGCTCAAGCGCGGCGTGTCGACCGACGCCGACGGCAGCTTCACGATCGTGCTGCCCGGGGGCGAGGCCGAGCTCGTCGCGCAGCAGGTCGGCTACGTCGCGGCCCGCGTGCGAGTTTTGGCTCGTGCCGGCCTCACGCCGCTCGTGCTCACGCTGCGTGACGAGCCGGTCGCACTCGCCGAGGTGACGGTGCGCACCTCGTCCTTCGGCAAGGCCGGTAAGAGCGAGGGCGCGGTGGTCAGCCGCATGGACGTCTACACGACGCCCGGCGGCGCGGCCGACGTGTTCCAGTCGCTGCGCGCGCTGCCGGGCATCAACGCGCCGAACGAGGGCGCCGCCGTCTACGTGCGCGGCGGCGACCCGAGGGAGACGCTCATCCGCCTCGACGGCGGCGACATCGGCCACCCCTACCACTACGAGGGCGCCTCGGGCGGCCTGTTCGCGGCGTTCGACAACTACATGCTCAAGAGCGCGTTTTTCTCGAGCGGGGGGTTCTCGTCGAAGTACGGCGGCGTGCTCTCGGGCGTGCTCGACATCGAGACCCAGGACCCGATGAACACGCGCACGGTCTCCGTCGGCGCGAACCTTGCGGGCGCGAGCCTGTCGTCGAGCTGGGCGCTGGTGCCCGATCGGTTGTCGATCGTGGGCGCGGGCGGACTGTCGACGACCACGCTGCTCCACCGCCTCTACGGGACCTCGCGCGATTACCCGCAGGACCCCGCGAGCGACCATGGCGCGCTCAAGGCGATCCTCAAGTACGCGCCCACCGGTCGCTTGTCCGCGACCTACCTCGGCTCGAGCGACCGCGTCGGCGTGGTCTCGCCCAGGCTCAACTTCGAGGGCACGTACGCCCAGCGCGCGCGCAACCACTACGGCGTCTTGCAGGTCGACCAGTTGGTGGCGAAGAAGCTCGCGCTGACCGGGGTCGCCTCGTGGCAGGACTGGCGGTCGCACTGGACGTACGGCGCATTCGGGGGGGACACGCGCGAGGCCGGCTGGACCACCCAGGCCGACGCGGTGTGGGCGGTGTCGGCCGCGCACGAGATCTCCTTCGGCGCGCGCGTGGCGCGCAACGCGAGCGATCGCGCGGCGATCTCTCCCGCCGACTCGACCGACTTCGAGCCCGGTGCGCCGGACAAGCGCCTCGACACGCGCGCACGGGTGACTGCGCCGGGCGCGTACGTCGAGGACAAGTTCCACCTCGCCGGTCCCCTGTACGCCACGCTCGGGGGGCGCGCCGACCGGCTCGCCCGCGCGGGCGGGTGGACGTTCGACCCGCGCGGGGCCCTGGCCGTCAGGCTCGCGCCGCACCACATGCTGCGCGTCGCGGGCGGGCGCTACCACCAGTCGCCGGACCCGGCGTACCTCGATCCCGTGTACGGCAACCCGGACCTCGCGTCCCTCGAAGCCGATCACGCGATCGTCGGCTACGAGTGGCTCGACGGCGACCGCAACGCGCGCGTCGAGGCCTACCACAAGACCTACCGCCGGCTGATCACGAACGACGCGCAGGCATACTATGCGAACGACGGGCACGGCTTCGCCCGGGGCGTGGACGTGTTGCTCAAGGCCTCCCACCGCGATCTCGGCGGCTGGCTGTCGTACGGCTACCTCGATTCGAAGCGCCGCGAGCTCGACGACCCGCGCGAGCTGACCGCGACCTATGGCGTCCGCCACTCGGGGACGCTGGTCGCGCAATACCGCGTCGCGGCGTCGTGGACGCTCGGCACGCGCGTGACCGCGACCTCGGGCGCGCCCTACAAGCCCGTGGTCGGCCGCTCGTACGACGCGGCGCGCGGCATCTGGCGCCCGGTCTACGGCGAGAATAATTCCGGTCGCCTGCCCGCGTTCTCGCGCCTCGACCTGCGCGCCACCCACCTGTTCTCGCTGCCCGCGATCGGCGGGCTCCGCGCCAGCAGCGTGTGCGTGGTGTACGTCGAGGCGCTCAACGTGCTCAACCGCCACAACACGTTGCGCTACTCGTACAGCGCCGACTATGCGGAGCGCCGGAGCGAGGATTCGTACTTCGGGCGGCGGCTGATCGTAGCCGGCGTCTCGCTCGCCTGGTAGGCCCCGCGCGCGGTGGCAATGCCCGGGCGAGCCGGGTATGCTCCCGCCATGACCGTCCCCGCCCCGCTGCGCGTCCTGGTCGTCGACGATGAGCCGCTCGCCCGCGCGCGCGCGCGCCGGCTGCTCGCCGAGGTCGGCGGCACGGACCTGGTCGGCGAGGCGGGCTCGGTGCCCGAGGCCCGCGCCGCCGTCGCCGCACTCCGCCCGGACGTGCTCCTGCTCGACATCCAGATCCACGACCAGGACGGCTTCGCGCTGATCGAGAGCCTTCCCGAACCCCGCCCCCTGGTCGTGTTCGTGACCGCGTTCGATCACTACGCCGTGCGCGCGTTCGAGGCCAACGCCGTCGACTACCTGCTCAAGCCGTTCCGCGCCGAGCGCCTCGCCGCCGCACTCGAGCGCGTGCGTCGGGACCTCGCCCAGCCCGGAGACCTCGCCGCGCGGCTGGCGAAGCTGCTCGCCGACGTCGAGCAATCGCGCGCCGGCGCG
>JBDTYW010000107.1:0-6790 GCA_040005445.1 Candidatus Eiseniibacteriota bacterium | reverse complement strand
CCGGGTGGTCGTCGCGGGTGCCGCGCGCGATACGCTCCCCTACGATGTCGGCGACGTCCTCCCCGTGGCGATCCTCCAACTCGGCCACGACGACTGGGTGATCCAGCGGACCGAGGTCCTGCCCGGCGAGGGCGGGCCCGGGCACCGCCTGGTGACCCGCTGGAAGCCCCTCAAGCACATCCTGGCGCGGGCCTTCTTTGGGGACCTGCGCGGTCGTTGCGTGGTCGACGTCGAGCCGCTACCCCACGGCACGGTCGTCACCGTCCAGGGCGGGCTCGCCAGCAACCAGGACCTCGCGAACAATCCGGGCTTCCCGCTCGCCCAGGTGACCTACCGCCGGGCCGCTGAAAAGTGGCTGGTCGGGGTCGAGAACGAGCTCGCCGAACGGGCGCGCCTGGGAACCCTCAGCCGCCGCTGATCGCCTGGACCGTTTGTGCTATCGTGGCCGCCGCTCGTGAAGCTTTTGGCGACGGCGCAACGTGCCGTCCTCCTCGCGGCGTTCCTCGGCGGGTCCGGCCGCCGCACCCCACCCACTTCCCTTCACCCTGGAGGTTCCCATGCAGCGCAAGTTTCGTCCGACCGTGACGGGCGGCACGCTGGTTGTCCTCGCGGCGGCGCTCGGCCTGATGAGCCTGGCCTCGTGCACCGCGAAGGCGCCCGAGGGTGGATCCACTTCCGGGACGGCCGCGACCAACGCGGCCATGACGCCCGAGCAGAAGATCGAGCGCGGGCGCTACCTCATGACCATCGGAAGCTGCAACGATTGCCATACGCCGGGATTCTTGTACAACGCGCCGGACTCGTCCCGCCTGCTCAGCGGCAGCGACATCGGCTGGGTCGGGCCGTGGGGCACGAGCCACGCGGCGAACCTTACGCCCGACATGGAGACCGGCATCGGCAAGTGGACCGAGGACGACATCGTGAGGGCGTTCCGCACGGGCGTGAAGCAGGACGGCTCGCCCGTAATGCCGCCCATGCCCTGGATGAACCTGGCTCACATGAAGGACGACGACGCATACGCGATCGCCGCCTACCTCAAGAGCATTCCGCCGGTGACGCACAAGGTCATGGCGACTTCGCCTCCGGGTACGAAGCCGGGAGCGCACGATATCGTCTTCCCACCGCCGCCGGCGTGGGACGCCCCGCGGTCAGCCGCGGCTGGAGGCGCCCCCCCGGCGGGAGCCAAGTAGCGCGCGGCAACCCGCGCGGGTAGCTTATGGCAATGAAGAAGGGCTCCGATCGCGTGGATCGGAGCCCTTTTACTGACTTGTTTCCAAGCGGACAGCTAGTTCGCGGGCGCTCCCGCGGGGACCGCGATCGCCGGCACCGATGAGGACGGGGCCGCGTCTTCGAGCGCCGCCTCGCGCGCCTTGACGACCATGTCCACCGCGTTCACCAGCCCGTTCGCGTCCGGGGTTGGCGAGTTCGCCGGCATGGACTCGAGGTAGGCGTGCGAGTTGTGATAGATCGCGCCCTCGGGCAGCTGATCCCACAAGGGGCCCAGGTCGTGCTTGATGCGCGCGATGTAGAACGGCGGGAGCACGTCGGTCTCCTGCTCGAAGTACGCGCGGAACGGGCGGTCGTGCTCGAGCATGCTGCGGATCGTGCGGTAGTACTTGAGGCGGCCCTGGCCCTCGGACGAGACGGCGCGCACGACGTTCATCCATTTGGGAATGAAGCCGCGATTCGCCTGGTAACGCTTCCAGATCGCGTCGCGAGAAAACGTGTGCTGGGTGACGTCGATCACGCCGTCGTAGAAGTCGGGCCACGAGTAGTTCAGCGGCTTGACGTTCATGGCGTGGTTGTTGTTCAGGAAGTGGAACGGGAACGCCAGCACGCGGCCCGCCTTCTGGTACTCGAGGTTCAGCGGCGCGGCGCGGCCGAACGCGGTCAGCAGCGAGTAGCCGGGGAACGTGCCAGGCGAGCGGTCGATGAATTCCTTGGTGAGCGCGAACGGCTCGTCGCCGTCGTCGCCGTCGAGGCCGAACACGAAGTTCGCCTGCACGTAGGGCACGTACTCCATGATCTTGTTGATGTGCTCGGAGACCTGGGTGACCTTCTCCCTGCCCTTGTTCGCGCCCGACTTCGACTTGCCGTTGAGGTCGTACCACGACTCGACGCCCGGCAGGATCGCCTGGAACGAGTTCTTCTGCAGGCGCTTCAGGTGCGGCTCCGACAGCAGCGACAGGCTGCTCTCTGCCAGGAAGTCGATGCTCCCGATCGGCACCGCGGACTCGATCGCGTCCATAGTGTCGTCGAAGCGGATGCCGAAGTTCGGGTCGTGCCAGCCGATGCGCGGGCGCTTCATCTTCGTGCAGAGGAACTGCAGGTCCTCCTTGAGCTGCGCGAACTCGAGCGGTTGGTAGGGAACGGTCGAGTCAATGCAGAACGGGCAGGTATAGGGGCAACCGAGGCTCGCGATCATCGGGACGAGCTTGATCGTCGGCGCCTTGACCAGCGTCTGCTCGATGAATTTCCAGCGCTCCTTCACCCCGGGCAATTCGCGCGGCTGCGTCGGCTCGGCAAGGCGGCGGCCGAGCGGGCGATGCGGTGCGTGCTCTTCGAGCACGGTGCGCAGCGTCTCGCGGCTGGTGAACCCGAGGACGTAATCGAAGTACTTCTGCGAGTCCTCGGGATAGCAGCGCGCGTGCGGGCCGCCCAGGACGGTCACCGTCCCGCGATTGCGGAAAAGGTTGGAGACGGCGTACGCGACCTGCGCGCTCTGCGAGAAAGCGCTGATGAACAGGACGTCGAGATCTTTGGGAAGTTCTTCGGCCAGGTCCTCGAAACCGGTGTAGACGACAAAGTGGACCTCGTGTCCGTCGGCTTCGCACCAGGCGCCCAGAACCTGGGGCATGATGCTGGCGAGGTTGGCGTGCATGAGGCGGCCGTACAACGTGCGGGATCGTCCCCGGGCGACCAGATCGACGATGCCGATCCGCAGTTTCCGCATGTCACCTCGCTCTAGTGAGGGTAGGAGTCGGAACCTACGCCCCCTCAGGCGAAGGAACAAGCATTATCGCCCTGTTTCGATCCGCTCACAGCCCGTCATACTTGGAATAACCGCGCAAGTTCCAGTAATCGGCGGGTTCTTCCGCCTCGTACGCGATGTGCGTGATCGCCTTGATGTTCTTGAGGCCGAGTTTGACCGGCGCAAGCAGCCGCAATGGGTAGCCATATTCGATCGGCAGCGGCCGTCCTCCGAGGCGCGTCGCGAGCAGCGTCTGCGGGTGTCGGGCCGTGACCAGGTCGAGCGAGACGAAGTACGGGTCGGGCCGTCCGGCCCGGCCGAGGTTGACCTCGGAGCGCATTGCCGCCCAGCGGGTTCCCGGGGCCGGCGGATGAGCGCGCAACAGGTCGGCGAAGGCTACGCCCGACCACCACGCCACCGCGCTCCAGCCCTCGACGCACACCAGGCGCGTGACCTGCTCGCGCGTGGGCAGCGCGAGCGCCGCGAGGTCCGCGAGGGTCAGACGTACGGTTTCTCCGGACGCGAGCCCGGTCAACTCGAGCGCCCAGTCGGCGAGCGACGCGATCGTGGGCGGGCGGCCGTTGTAGTTCGGCTTGAGCGGCGTCACCTCCGAGCGCGCGTACGTGCGCACGCGTCGTTCCTGCGAGTAGAGCGCCTCGGCGACGTCGTCGTCGAAGGTGAGCACCCGGTTCAGGAACCGTTCACGATTTCCGCGCGAGAGTCCGACGCGGGCGGCCATGGTGTCGAGCCGGTCGAACGTGGCGCCGGGCAGGATGCGGGCCTTCGTGCGCTCGGGGAGCAGCCACCACGCGCCCGCGGCGGCGGCGGCCGCGCCCGCGCCGAACAGCAGGAAGTCGCGCCGGGACTGGGTCTTCAGTGCGCGCTCGGAGGCGCCGTGGGCGACCTCGGGCGGCTCGGCCAGGCGCTCGGCGAAGCGCTCGATCAGGGACGGGCCCTTCGGCTTCGCGGGGCGCCTAGTCATGGCCGGCTCCGCGCACGCGCAGGGACCATCCGGTGATCATCGAGCGGAACGTGTCGAACCCGTCGGCAATGACGAAGATCACGTGCGGCACCACGAACGAGCCGAGGATCAGCATGCAGCCGAAGTGCACGATGCGGGCGCCGTCGTAGTTGACGAACAGGCGCTCGAGCCAGCCGAGTTGCGCGGGCTTGTGCATCGCCCAGCCCGAGAGCACGACCAGTGCGCCGACCAGCGGCATCACGAAGTAGGCCCCGCGCTGGAGCGCGTTGTACTTCGACTTCACGGTCGGGTGGGGCCAGGGCTTGCGCCGTATCGCGTGCGGGATCACGCCGAGGTAGTAACGGATCATCGCGACGCCACCGGGCAGGTCGGACGACCGCGGCAAGAGCGCACGCCAGCCGCCGCCCGCGGTCAATCCGACTGCGTACAGCAGGCCGTTGAGCATGAACAGGTAGGCGAGCAGCCAGTGCAGCCGCAATGATCCCGCGAGCTGCCCGGTGCCGAGGCTGAAGTGTTCGTAGACCCACTTGGGCGGGGAGCCGCCGCGGTCGCCGAGCAGGCGCGCGACCAGGATTCCGAGATCTGCAAGGTAGTCGCGCGAGCCGGTCACCGGGTCGGGAGCGTGCGTGAAGACGGGAGCCGCCCAGTAGATCGCGAGGCCCGTCGCGATCAGGCCGAACAGGAGCGGCACGTTCGCCCAGTGGGTGAGCCGCACCAGCGCGTGGTGCTTGGGGACGACCGCCACGGTGCGATCGGGGGCTTTCGGGCGGCGCGGCTTTGCCATGGCCTGGGTCTCGGGGTGGGGCGACGTCGGGGACGGCGCCCACTATACGGGAGAATGCTCCGGCTGGGACCCGGGTTTCCCGGACGGGGGGGTCCCCGAGTCGGGAATGGCGAGGGGCGGGGTGAACTGGTAGCTTCACGAGTTCTCCTGGTGCTTGTAAGCGGAGGGCATCGCACCGTCGCCGAGGACGAAACCATGAGCACCATCGAATCGGGAGAGGTTCACCGGAGCGGCGGACCGCTCCAGAAGTCCCTCGCGCTCCACATGCTGCTCGCCGTGCTCTGCTCGATCGGGATGCACCAGACGCTTCACCGGACGGAGCCGGTCGTGATCTATCTCGTAGCGACCTGGGCGACGGGCATCCTGATGTTCCCGGCGATGCCGCTGCCTGCCTGGCGGCTCGCCATGTCGACGATCGGCAGCGCTCTGGTCTTCGGTGGGCTATTCTACCTGTTCCCACCCGGGGGGCATTGAGACGCTCGATCTCCCGGTCCATCCAATCTCCCCGTGACTGCCCGCGGCCGATGTCTTCGAGCCAGGAGCGCCTTTGAGCAAGGTCGCGAAAGCCACTCTCGCCTTCTGGATCATGAAGAGCTGCGCGACCTCGCTCGGCGAGACAGCGGACGACCTCATGTCGATGACAATGAACGTCGGCTACGGCGTCAGTTCGATCATCCTGCTCAGCGCGTTCCCAGGAGCCTGATTGCGCAGCTCGTGTCGAAGACGATTCACCCCGTGCACTATTGGACCGTGATCCTGACCACGAGCACCGCGGGCACGACGATGTCCGATTACATGGACCGCACGCTCAAGCTCGGCCACGCGCGCGGAGATCTTCTACCGGGTGGCAATCCTGTTCTCGAATACGCTCGGCGCCGATCTGGGGGTTGATCGCGCTCACGGCGCTCACCCTGCGCTTCACGCGCATCGACCGGGTGGCGCTGTCCTGGATCGCGTTCGTGCTCACGCGGCCGTTCGGGGCGACGTTCGGGGACCTCTTGACCAAGCCCCTGGTCAAGGGCGGGCCGGGCAGCGCCGCGCCGGCTGACGGGGCTCAGCGCTTCGGCTGGCCGTAGGTCTTGAAACGCTCGATCACCCTGTCCATCTCGGCGTCCCACAGGATCGTGACCTGGCCGACGGTGAGCGCGGAGATGTACTGCGCGGCCAGCCATTCCACCTCCTCGATCAGGTCGAGCGTCGGCAGCGGGCGTTGCCCGAGCGCGATCGAGCCGTGGTTCGCGAGCAGGCAGGCCGTGCGGTCGCGCAGCGCATCCACGGCGTTCTTCGCCAGCTCGATCGATCCGAACGTGGCGTAGGGCGCGCAGCGGATCGAGCGCCCGCCGGCGATCGCAACCATGTAGTGGAACGCCGGAATCTCGCGCCGCGCGCAGGCGAGCGCCGTCGAGTGCCGGGGGTGAGCGTGCACGATCGCGTGGATGTCGGGCCGGGCGCGGTAGATCTCGCGGTGGAGCTGCCACTCGCTCGAGGGCACGAGGCCGCCCGCGGCCGGCGCGCCGGTGCCGTCGATGCGCACGATGTGATCGGCGCCCAGCACGTCGTACGCCACGCCCGACGGCGTGACCAAAAAGCCGTCGCCCAGCCGCGCGCTCGCGTTCCCGGACTTGCCCGCGGTCAGCCCGCGCGAGCGCAACCCGCGCGCAGCGACCACGAGTTCTTCCCTCAGCAGGCGCTCGTCAGGCACGCACGCGCTCCCCGAGCGGGGCCAGGCCCTCGCGGCTGGCGGCGAACACGCCATACTCGGTCACGATGCCCGTGACCAAACGCGCCGGTGTGACATCGAACGCAAAGTTCGCGGCGTTCGTGGCCTCGGGGGAAATGCGGACGGCCTCGATGCCGCCGCCCGGCGCGAGGCCGCGCGCGTGCGTGACCTCGTCCTCGCTGCGCTCCTCGATCGGAACCTCTGCGACGCCGTCGTCGAGCGTCCAGTCGATGCTCGAGGTCGGCACGCACGGGTAGAACGGCACGCCGTTGTCGCGCGCGGCGAGCGCCTTCAGATAGGTGCCGATCTTGTTGCAGACGTCGCCCTGCGCGG
>JBDTYW010000106.1:0-6793 GCA_040005445.1 Candidatus Eiseniibacteriota bacterium | reverse complement strand
CCAGGTCGAGCGTGGTCTCGATCGAGCGCGCTTCCTCGACCGTGATCGTGCCGTCTTTGCCAACCTTGTCCATCGCCTCGGCGATGATCTTGCCGATCGACGGGTCCGAGTTCGCCGAGATGCTGGCGACCTGCTCGATTTCCTTGTTGTCCTTGACCGGCTTCGAGAGCTTCTTGAGCTCGGCGATGACGGTCAGGACGGCCTTGTCGATGCCGCGCTTGATCGCGATCGGCGACGAGCCGGCGGTCACGTTCTTGAGGCCCTCGCGGAAGATGGCCTCGGCCAGGACCGTGGCGGTCGTGGTGCCGTCACCGGCCACGTCCGAGGTCTTGGAGGCGACTTCGCGCACCATCTGGGCGCCCATGTTCTGGTACGGGCCCTCGAGCTCGATCTCCTTGGCGACGCTGACGCCGTCCTTGGTGACCGTGGGCGAGCCCCACTTCTTGTCGATCACGACATTGCGGCCACGGGGACCGAGCGTGACCTTGACCGCCTTCGCGAGCGTCTCGACGCCCTCGAGGATCGCGCGGCGCGCGTCCTCGCTGAACAGCAACTGCTTTGCAGCCATGGATGAAACCTCCCTCTGGAATTCGAAAACAGGGCGATCTCCCGACGGGGGAGTCGCCTAACCGACGATGGCCAGGACGTCGTCCTCGCGCAGGATCACGAACTCGTCACCCTCGATCTTGACCTCGGTGCCCGAGTACTTGCCGATGAGGATCTTGTCGCCCTTCTTGACATCCATCGTGATGCGCTTGCCCTCTTCGGTCATGCGGCCCGGCCCGACCGCCACGACCTCGGCCTGCAGCGGCTTCTCCTTGGCAGTGTCCGGGATGATGATCCCGCCCTTCTTGGCCTCGACTTCGTCCACGCGCTTGACAAGCAGACGGTCGGCGAGAGGCTTCACGTTCATGTGCGTTCTCCTCCTTGCAGACGGGGTCCCAGGGACCTCCGGGGTCGACTTTGTTCCGGGTGGTACCGGCCCGCGGCGCGCAGGCGGATGGGCTGAGATGAGGCACCGCGGACAAGGCTCGATCGCTGGATTCTGGCACTCTCACGCTTGGAATGCCACGGCCAGAACACCATCGATGGCACAGTGTTAAGATGCCCCATCACAGTGCATTAGGCTCGTGAATTCTTTCTCAAGTGATAGAATTGGCAGGCCGGGAGTTGCCTCCCATGCCCATCTGGCACGATCGGTTTCAGGATGAAACGCCGAGGGGCTCCTGTTTGGCAAACCGGAGCAAATCAGTCGATCCCGGATTTTTCGAGCGGGACATCGCAGGGGTCGCACACCCGTTCCTCGGGTTCGACCTGGAGCGTCGCGTGCTTGATCGCGAAGTCGCGCGCGAGCAACTCGCGCAACCGGGCGAGCACGGCCTGGGCATCGGCGAGCGTGGTCTCGGGCGCGGTCACGACGTGCGCGGACAGCACGGCGAAGCGCGAGGTCACGCTCCACACGTGCAGGTCGTGCACCGCGCGCACGCCCTCGGCGCCCTCCATCGCGGCGCGTAGGCGACCGACCTGGATCGTGGCCGGCGCGCCCTCCATCAGGACGTGCACGGTGTCGCGCAGGTGCCGGATCCCGGCGACGAACACCAGCAGCGCGATGAACAGGCTGGCCAGCGGGTCCGCCAGCCACCACCCGAATTGCGCCATCGCGATGCCCGCAGCGAGCGCGCCGAGCGAGCCCAGCACGTCGGACATCGCGTGCAGGTAGGCCCCGCGGCGGTTCAGGTCCTGGCCGGCGCCGCGCGCCAGCACGGCCACGCTGACCAGGTTGACCGCCAGCCCGGCAAATGCGACGACCGCCACCGTGGTGCCGGACACCGCGGGGGGCGCGCCGAGCCGGCGCACGCCCTCCATGGCGACCAGGGCGGCGATGACGACCAGCGTGACCCCGTTGACGAGCGCGGCGAGGATTTCGCCGCGGTGCCAGCCCCAGGTCTTCTCGGGAGACGGCGGCCGGGCGGCCAGCCGCGCCGCGGCGAGCGAGAGCGCGATCGCGCCGACGTCGCCCAGCATGTGGCCCGCGTCGGACCAGAGCGCGAGGCTGTTCGTCCACCAGCCGGCTCCCAACTCCACCAGAAAGGTGAGCGTGTTGAGCGCGAGCACGATCGTGAGCGCGCGCTGGGAAGAGACGTGCGAGTGCATGTTCGGATTGTCGGCCGGAGGGCCCGGCGGATCAAGGTCCGCGCGAGCGCGATGCGCGCAATCCCCTTGCGCGCCCGGCGACGGACTCGCATCATGCCCAGCACGCGGCGGGCCCTCGGGTCCGCCGATTCGCTCCCCCGGTCACCGAGGAACATCATGGATCTTGCGCCATGGGCCTGACGAAAGTCTGGGTCGAGGACGGTTGCATCCTGTGCAACCTGTGCCCCGAAATCAGCCCCGAGGTCTTCGTCCTCGAGGATGATCATTGCTGGGCGCGCCCGGAGGCCGACCTCGATGCCCACGAAGAAGAGATCCGCCAGGCCGCGATCGACTGCCCCGTGGGCGTGATCCGCCTCGAGGAGGACTGAACGTGCGTCCCGTGCTTACCGGGCTCCTGATCCTCGCGCTCTTCGGCGCAGACTACTGGGCGCTCCAGACCAGCGAGGGCCAGGCGTTCGATCGCACCGCCTACCACGCGATCCACGACACATATCGCGCGCCCTGGCTCGACCAGGGCATGCAGTTCGCGACAAAGATGGGCGAGACCAAGACCGGGCTGTTCGGGCTCGCGTTCTTCGCGTTCTTCGGCACGCCGGCCGCCCAGGTGACAGCCAAGCTCAGCGCCGTCAGCCTGCTCGGCTCGGGCGGGATCGCGGCCGCCACCAAGTGGCTGGTCAACCGCGAGCGGCCCGAAGGCGCGACCGACCGCCGCAATTCGTCGTTTCCCTCGGCGCACGCCGTCGGGGCGGCAGCGATCGCGGTTCTCGTGGCGAAGCGACACGGCCGCCTCGGCTGGCTCGCGTGGGCGATCGCGCTCTGGATCGGGCTCTCGCGCATCTATCTCGGGCGCCACTATCCGACCGACGTGCTGACCGGCTTCTTGCTCGGCGGCATCTCGTCGTGGCTGGTGCTGCGGGGCGAACGCTGGTTCGAGAACCTCCACTTCTGACCGGAACCCAGGCCGCCGGGGGCGCCGCATGCCGACTGTGGATCTGCTGGTCATCGGGGGCGGCGTCCACGGCGCGGCGGTCGCGCGCGACGCCGCCCTGCGCGGCCTCTCGGTCGTGCTCGCCGAGAAGGACGACCTGGCCTCGGGCACGTCGTCGCGTTCGTCGAAGCTGGCGCACGGCGGCATTCGCTACCTCGAGACGCGGCAGTTCGGGCTCGTGCGAGAGGCGCTCGCCGAGCGCTCGATCCTGCTCCGCACGGCGCCGGATTTCGTGCGCCCGCTGCCGTTCGTCCTGCCGTTCTACCCGGGCGACGAGCGCCCCGCCTGGAAGATCAAGATCGGACTGAAACTCTACGACGCCTTTGCGCGCGCGAAGGACCTGCCGCCCCATCGCCTGCTTTCGCCCGCCGAGGCGCTCGCGCTCGAGCCTTCGCTCCCCGCCCCGGGCCTCAAGGGCGCGGCGCTCTATCACGATGCCCAGGTGGACGACGCGCTGCTCGTGGTCGCGAATGCGGTCGCGGCCGCGCGCGCCGGTGCCGACGTGCGCACGCGCTGCGAGGTGCGCGCGCTCGAGCCGGCGGGAGCCGGCCCGCAGCCGACGTGGCGGGCTTTGCTCTCGGACGACTCCACGGTCGAGGCCCGCGTCGTCGTCAACGCGGCGGGCCCCTGGCTCGACGTCGTGCGCGGACGGGCCGGGCTCGCCTCGCCGCCCTCGCTGCGTCCGACGCGCGGCGCGCACATCGTGGTGCCCGCGATCACGCTCGGTCGCGCGCTCCTCCTGTTCGCCCGGCGCGACCACCGCGTGTTCTTCGTCCTCCCCTGGGGGAGCCGTTCGCTCGTCGGCACGACGGACACCGATGTCGGGCTGGACCAGGATCCCGACGCGGTCGCGCCCACGGCGGACGACGTTCGTTACCTGTGGGACGAGATCGCGGCGCGCTGGCCCGACCATCCTGCGGCGCGCGATCCGCTCGCCGCAACGCGCCGCGTGTTTGCCGGACTGCGCCCGCTCGCGCGGACCGGATCCGGGAAGCCGTGGGATCACTCGCGCGAGGCGCGCCTCCTGGACGAGCGCGGCCTGATCTCCCTCGCCGGCGGCAAGTACACGACAGCCCGGCATCTCGCCGAGCGCGCGGTCGATCGCGCCGTGCGGCACCTTCGCAGGCCGGCCGCGCCCTGCGCCACCGCGGAACTGGTCCTGCCGGGACCCTCGGGCCCGCTGCTCTCGGGCGCGCGGTCGGGCTGGCTCGCGCAGTCGACCGAAACCACGGGGACGAATCCCGACCTCGCGCGGGCCGACGTCGAGCTCGCGATCGAATACCAGTTCGCGCGCGGCGTCGGCGACGTCCTCCTGCGCCGCAGCGCACTGTGGCTCGACGCGCACGCGATCCGCGCGGCGGCGCCGCGCGTCGCGGGATGGATGGCCGAGCGCCTCGGCTGGACTCCCGAGACGCGCGCGCGCGAAGTTGCGGACGTGCTCGCGCAACTCGAGGCCGAGGACGGCGTGCGGCGCGAGGCCGCGGCTTGTCCCCGCGCGCCGGGGGCGGGACGATGACGCCCTGGATCCTCGCCCTCGACGAGGGCACCACCGGGGCGACCGCGCTCGTGCTCGATCGCGAGGGCCGCGTGCGCGGCCGGGGCTATCGCGAGATTCCGCAGCACTACCCGCGGCCGGGTTGGGTCGAGCACGAGCCCGACGATCTCGCCGGGGCCACCTTCGCCGCGGCGCGGGCGGCGCTCTCGGCGGCCGGGCTGCGCTCGGTGCGCGACGTCGCACGCCGCATCGCGGCGATCGGGCTGACCAACCAGCGCGAGACCACGCTGCTATGGGACCGGCGCACGTCGCAGCCGATCCACCCGGCGATCGTGTGGCAGTGCCGCCGCACGGCCGATCTCTGCAAGGCCCTGCGCGAGGCCGGTCACGAGCCACGCATCCGCCGGCAAACCGGCCTCGTGCTCGATCCCTATTTTTCCGGAACGAAACTGACCTGGCTCCTGCGCCACGTGAAGGGCGCCGCGCGCCGCGCCGCGCGGGGGGAGCTCGCGTTCGGCACGGTGGACACCTGGCTGATCTGGCGCATGACCGACGGGCGCGCGCATGTAACCGACCCGACGAACGCCTCGCGCACGCTCCTCTATCGCAGCGATCGCCTCGAGCGGGCGCGCTTCGACGACGGGCTGCTCGACCTGTTCGAGGTGCCCCGGGCCGTGCTGCCCGAGGTGCGCCGATCGTCGGGCGATTTCGGCGCCACGCGCGGCGTGCGCGGGCTGCCCGACGGGTTGCCGATCCTGGGCGTCGCCGGCGATCAACAGGCCGCGCTCTACGGCCAGGGCTGCGTCACGCCCGGCGCGGTCAAGAATACGTACGGCACGGGCTGTTTCCTCGTGTCCTACACCGGAGCCAGGCGCATCGCCTCGCGGCACGGGCTGGTCACGACCCTCGCGTGCGATGCCGACGGCGGCCCGGCCTACGCGCTCGAAGGGTCGGTGTTCATCGCGGGCGCCGCCGTGCAGTGGCTGCGCGATGCGCTCGGGGTCATCACGCGCGCGTCCGACATCGAGGCGCTCGCGGCGAGCGTGCCGGATGCGCTGGGCACGCACTTCGTCCCCGCGTTCGTCGGGCTCGGGGCTCCGCACTGGGACTCGGAGGCGCGCGGTGCCTGGATCGGCCTCACCCGGGGGGCCGGGCGCGCCCACCTCGCGCGCGCGGTGCTCGATTCGATCGCGTGGCAGTCGCGCGACCTGCTCGATGCGGTCGTCGACGACGGCGCGCCGCGGCCGCGCGAGCTGCGCGTCGACGGCGGCGCGGCGGCGAACGACCTGTTGATGCAACTGCAGGCGGACGCGCTCGGGCTGCCGGTCGCGCGGCCGGCGATAATCGAGACCACGGCGCTCGGCGCCGGCATGCTGGCGGCGCGAGCACTCGGCTGGCGCGATGCGTTCGCCTCGGCGCGGCGCGTCACCGCGCGCTTCCAGCCCCGGCGGGCGCGGGCCGAGCGCGAGCGCGCGCTCCTCGCGTGGCGGCGGGCGGTCGAGTCCGTGCGGGCGGCGGCGCGGTCGGCGGCGACCCGGCCCGGCCCGCGGCGATGAACTCCCGGCACCCGAACCTGCTCGCCTCCGACGAGGAGCTCGCCGCCGTTGCGCGGGATGTCCGGGTGGCGGCCGTGGTGGGAATGAAGGACGACGCGCGCGCCTGGGAGCCGGCGTTCGAGATTCCGAAAATGATGATCGAGCGCGGGATCGAGGTGATCCCGGTCAATCCGACGATCCCTTCCTCGCTCGGGCGCGCGTCCCATGCGCGGCTCGCGGACGTGCCGGTCGCGTTCGACCTCGTGGACGTGTTCCGGCGGTCGGACCGCATTCCCGGACTGGTGGTGGAGATTCTCGCGCTGCCCGCGGAGCGTCGCCCGGCGGTGGTCTGGCTGCAGAGCGGGATCCGCAACGATGCCGCGGCGCTCCGCCTGGCGGAGGCCGGGATCCGCGTCGTTCAGGACGCATGCCTCGGCGTGTTCGCAGCGCGCGTGCGCCCGCGCGCCTAGGAACTCCGCTCGAGCACCACCTCGAGATAATTCCCGGGACAATCAGGAACCTGCCGTCTCCGCCGAGCGGCGGGCGGCGTGAGGCGCCGTCCTCCGCTCCCTAGTGTTCCGTAACGTAAGTCATGTTACCATGTCTCCCGGGTACAATCTC
>JBDTYW010000105.1:0-6908 GCA_040005445.1 Candidatus Eiseniibacteriota bacterium | reverse complement strand
ACATGCTCAAGCCCGCGCTCGCGCGCGGCGAGCTGCAGTGCATCGGCGCGACCACCCTCGACGAGTACCGCAAGTACATCGAGAAGGACGGCGCGCTCGAGCGCCGCTTCCAGCCGATCACCGTCGACCCGCCGTCGATCGACGACGCGATCACGATCCTCAAGGGCCTGCGCGACAAGTACGAGGCGCACCACGGCGTCCACATCACGGACGAGGCGGTGGTGCAGGCGGTGAAGCTGGCGGACCGCTACATGAACGACCGCTTCCTGCCGGACAAGGCGATCGACGTGATCGACGAGGCTTCAGCGCGCGCGCGGCTGTCGGTGTCGACCGTGCCGGCCGAGATCCGCGAACTGGAGCAGAAGCTCGACGAGCTGGTGAAGGAGAAGGAGGCCGCGATCCGGGCGCAGGAGTACGAGAAGGCCGCCAAGATGCGCGACAAGGAGAAGGAGGCGCGCGCGCGGCTCAAGGATCTCAAGCGCGGCTGGATGGAGACCAAACGAGACAAGGACGTCGAGGTCGACGCCGAGGACATCGCCGCGGTGGTCTCGGTCATGACCGGCATCCCGGTGGTCAAGCTCGAGGAGGAGGAGTCGGCGAAGCTGCTCCTGATGGAGGAGGGGCTCGCGAAGAAGGTGGTCGGCCAGGAGGAGGCGGTCTCGGCGGTGTCGCGCGCGGTCCGGCGCAACCGGGTCGGGCTGCGCGATCCCAAGCGGCCGATCGGCTCGTTCATCTTCCTGGGGCCCACCGGCGTCGGCAAGACCGAGCTGGCGCGCGCGCTGGCGGCGTTCCTCTTCAACGACGAGGACGCGCTGATCCGCATCGACATGTCCGAGTACATGGAGAAGTTCTCGGTGTCGCGGCTGGTGGGCGCCCCTCCGGGCTACGTCGGCTATGACGAGGGTGGCCAGCTCACCGAAAAGGTGCGCCGCAAGCCCTACAGCGTCGTCCTGCTCGACGAGATCGAGAAGGCGCACCCCGACGTGTTCAACGTGCTGTTGCAGGTGCTCGACGATGGCCTGCTCACGGATTCGACGCGCCGCAAGGTCAACTTCAAGAACACGGTCATCATCATGACCTCGAACCTGGGCGCCCGACAGATCATCGGCTCGAAGCAACTCGGATTCTCGCGCGCCGACGAGGCGAATCAGCAGTTCGCCCAGATCAAGGCCACGGTGACCGACGAGCTCAAGCGCGCGTTCAATCCCGAGTTCCTCAATCGCGTGGACGACGTGATCGTGTTCCACCCGCTGTCGCGCGAGCACATGGACAAGATCGTCATGATCCTGCTCGAGGCGCTTTCGGCACGGTTGAAGATGCAGGACCTTTCGCTCGACGTCACGCCCGAGGCGGTCGAGTTCCTCGTGCAGAAAGGTTTCGATCAGGCGCTCGGCGCGCGGCCGCTCAAGCGCGCGCTCCAGCGTTATCTCGAGGATCCGCTCTCCGAGGCGATCCTGCGCGGAACGCTCAAGGGCGGAAACGCAATCCGGGTCGTGCGGGTGGGGGACGCGCTGAGCTTCGAGCCGGCCGACTCGACCGAGGCCGTGACCACGGGGGGCTCCGCGTGACGGGAAAGGTCCCGCGCCCCCTTGCTCCGCCGCTCACCCGCCAGGTCGTCGCGCTGGCCGCGCTGCTCCTCGTCGCGCTGACAGGCGCCCCACGCCCCGCGTGGAGTCAGTTCGCCGCCCCGATCCCGGGCATCGTCGAGATCGAGCTGCAGGGCCGCGTGTCCGTCGACTCGACGCGCATCCTGCGCGTGTTCGAAGTCCGCCCCGGCGCGGCCTACGATCCACGCGCCCTGCAGGGCGGGCTGAAGAAGCTGTGGGCCACCGGCCTGTTCGACGACCTCGCGATCTACGGCCGCACGGACTCCGCCGGGGTCCACTTGAGGATCGACGTCGCCGAGCGTCCGCACGTGGCGACCGTCGAATACACGGGTCTGTCCAAGTTCAAGGCCGTCGACCTGTCGAAGCATCTCGGTTTCCAGCCCGGGGACGCCTGGCGCGACGCCTACCTGGCGACCTCGCGCGACTCGATCCTGGCCCAGTATCGCAAGGACGGGTATCGCGACGCGACGGTGCGTGCCGAGGCGGACAGCGGCACCGGCGGCATGCGGGTGACGTATGCGGTGACCGAAGGCAAGAAGGCGCGCATCACCTCGACCGAGATCGTGGGGGCGAGCGCGTTCAAGGCGGACGACGTGCGCGGCAAGCTGGCCTCCAAGAAGAAGGGCTTCCCGTTCCGCAGCGGGACGGTCAAGGAGGAGAAGCTCGTAGAGGACATCGAGAATCTCCGCACGTTCTACCGGGAGCGCGGCTACCGCGACATCGAGGTCGAGCGACTGCCGTTCCGCCCGGACCCGAAGGGCAAGGGGCTGGTGCTCTCGTACAAGGTCGACGAGGGGCCGCTCTACCGCATGAGCGACGTGCGCTGGCAGGGCAACGAGGTCGTTACTGCGGGGGCGCTCAAGTCGCTGCCCCAGCCCGTGGTCGGGGCTCCCTACAACGCCACCAGAATCCAGCAGGCGGTGGCGGGCGCGTACTCGCTATACGCCGAGGAGGGCTACCTCTACGTGTCGGTCGAGCCCACCGAGATCGTGCGCGATTCGAACACCGTCGACCTCGCGTTCCAGGTGAGCGAAGGTCCGCCGTCCCACGTCAGGCAGGTCAAGATCACCGGCAACACCTACACCAAGGAAAACGTGATCCGCCGCGAGCTCGAGCTGCACGAGGGCGACCTGTTCCGGCGCTCGCGCCTGGTCAACAGCCAGCAGAACGTGTTCCGGCTCGGCTATTTCGGCGATGTCGGCGTGGACTTCCAGCCGGCCGACTCAGCGGACGTGGACGTGGTGCTCAAGATCAAGGAAAAGCAGACCGGCACCGCGCAGGCGGGGGCCGGGTATTCCTCCGACGGCGGCCTGACCGGTTTCCTCAACCTCGGCCACAACAACCTGTTCGGCAACGGCCAGTCGGTCAACATCCAGCTCGAGCGCGGCTCCCGGCGGCGCAACGTCCAGCTCTCGTTCACCGATCCGTGGTACCACGACACGCCGCTCTCGCTCGGCGGGAGCGCGTTCTCCTCGCAGAGCGACATCGGCACGAACAACCTGACCGAGTACGCCGAGAAGCGCCGCGGCTTCTCGTTCTCGGTCGGCCGTCCGATCCCGGGCGTGCGCTACACGCGCGGTAGCGCGCAGTATCGGCTCGAGGGTGTGGCGATCGACGTGACCTCGCTCAACCCCTCGCCCCAGCTGCTCGCGCTCGAGACCCGCGGCGAGCAGGTCACCTCCTCGATCGAACTCGGCCTCACGCGCAATACCACGAACAACCCGTTCTATCCGACGCGGGGCCAGCGCGGGAGCATCTCGAGCCAGTTCGCCGGCGGACCGCTGCAGGGCGACTTCAGCTACAACCAGACGCGCCTCGACACGCGCTGGTATGCGCGTTCGTTCCTCAAGCGTGCGGCGCACATGTTCCGCGTGCGCATCGGCGGCGTCGGCGCTTACACGAGCGGGGATTCCGTACCGGTCTACGAGCGCTTCCGCCTCGGCGGCGTGACCGCCGACGGCCTGCGCGGCTACGACGACTACAGCGTCGTGCCGAAGCAGAACGACACCTACCCGCGCTACGCGGACGGCAGCTCGGTCAGCGAGCTCTCGTTCGCGCGATCGCGCACGCCGTATCCGGGCGGGCGATTCTTCTCCGTGCTGACCATCGAGGAGCAGTTCCCGATCGTCAACCCGGTGCACGCGATCCTGTTCGTCGAGGCCGGCAATGTGTGGAACCGCTTCTCGGACATCCGTCCATTCGACATGCGCAAGTCCGCCGGCTTCGGGTTCCGCGTCGAGATCCCGGTGCTCGGAAACGTCGGATTCGACTATGCATACGGTTTCGACAAGGACCGCCCGGGCTGGAAGGGACACTTCCTGCTCGGCGCGGCGCTCTTCTAGAAAGGACCCGAGATGAACCGGCCATCCCGCGGGCTCCGCCCGTCGCTGCTCGGTGCCTGTGCGTTCACCCTGCTGGCGGCCGCGCTCGCAACCACGCCCGCGCAGGCGCAGATGATCCGCATCGGCTTCGTGGATTCTCAGCGGATCTTTGCGGAGTACAAGGCCGCGCAGGAGGCGCAGGATCGGTTCGGGCGCGAGATCCAGTCCTGGCGCACCGAGGCCGACGATCGCCGCAAGCAGGTGGACGCCCTGCGCAACGAGCTCAAGGACCAGGACCCGCTGCTCTCCGAAGCCAAGCGGCTCGAGAAGGAGACGGCGGTCCAGAAGGCGGTCTCCGACTACGACCGCTTCGTGCAGGACTTTTGGGGTCCGAACGGCAAGGTGCAGCGCCTGAACGACGAAATGACGCGCGAGGTGATCTCCAAAGTCCGTGATGCCGTGGAACTTCTGGCCAATCGCCAGAGCTATGATTTGGTGTTGGACGCGGCCGATGGGAATGTCATATTCGGCGTCAAGAGCCTCGACTTGACGCAACAGGTCCTCGACGATCTCAACAAGTCCAACGTGGGCGACACGCCGCGCTGACCCCGCCCTTCCCGCCGCCACGACGGAGTGTCATGACGACCCATACGCTCGCCGAACTCGCCGCCCTGCTCGACGCCCGCCTCCTCGGCGACAGTGCCGTGCGGATCACGGGCGTGGCCGGCGTGCGCGAGGCGCGTCCGGGGGACATCACGTTCCTCGTCAACCCGCGCTACGAGTCGTATCTCGCCGACACCAGCGCCTCCGCGGTGCTCGTCGCCCAGGCGCGCGAGGGCTGCGCGATTCCGCAGCTCGTCGCGGCCGATCCGTACCTCGCCTTCCTGCGCTGCGTGAAGATCTTCCGCCAGGAGCGCCCGCGTCCGCCCGTCGGCGTCCACCCCACCGCCGTGGTGGGCGCGGGAGTGACGCTCGGCGAGCGCGTGTCGATCGGCCCGTACGCGGTGATCGAGGAAGGGGCGGTGCTCGGCGACGGCGCGGTGGTGATGGCCCACTCGTACGTTGGCCATCGCGCCCGCCTGGGCAAGGACGCGTTTCTCTACCCGCAGGTCGTGGTGCGCGAGGAGTGCGTGCTGGGCGAGCGCGTGGTCATCCACTCGGGCACGATCATCGGCGCTGACGGCTTCGGCGACGCGCGCGACGGCGGCGTCTACCACAAGGTGCCGCAGGTCGGAAACGTCGTGCTCGAGGACGACGTCGAGATCGGGGCGAACAGTTGCGTTGATCGCGCGACCACGGGCACGACCCATATCGGCCGCGGCTCGAAGATCGACAACCTGGTGCAGATCGGGCACAACGTGCAGACCGGCGAAAACGTCATTGTCGCCGCCATGAGCGGCGTCGCCGGATCGACGCGGCTCGGATCGAACGTCACGATCGGCGCGCAGGCGGGCGTCATCGGCCACATCGAGATCGGCGAGGGGGCGACCGTCGCGACGCGCGGCGGAGTCACCAAGTCGGTGGCGCCGGGCGCCGTGGTGTCGGGCGTGTTCCCGGCGCGGCCGCACGGGATCGAGCGGCGTATCCAGGCCTCGATCGCGAGACTGCCGCAACTGGTCGCCAAGTTGAACGGACTCGAGCAACGCCTCGCGGCGCTCGAGGCCACCCGCGATTCCGAAAGCATCGGCGCCAAGCAGCGCTAGCGTTCCACCTCCCGGACCCCGGAGAATCCCATGCGGCCCCAGCGCACGATTGCGCAGACGGTCTCGTTGCAAGGCGTCGGCATCCACACGGGGCAGGCGGGCGTGGTCACGTTCCTGCCGGCGGCCGAGCACCACGGCCTCGTGTTCGTGCGCACCGACCTGCCGGGACGGCCGCGCGTGCGCGTTCGTCCCGAGAACGCGACCTACGACCCGAAGGCCGGACGGCGCACGATCCTCACCGAGGACGGCGTGCAGGTGCACACCATGGAGCACGTGCTTGCGACGGTGACCGGCCTCGGCATCGACAACCTTGTGATCGAGACCACCGCGATGGAGATCGTCGAGCCGCAGGATGGGTCGGCACTCGCATTCGCCGAGCTGCTGCGCGGCGCGGGCATCGTCGAGCAGGCGGCGAGCCGACGGCACATCAAGATCTCGCGGCCGGTCACACTGCGCGAAGGCGCGGTCGAGATCACCGCCGTTCCGGCGGACCGCTTCCGCATCACGTTTACGATCGACTACGACCACCCCGCCGTGGGCACCCAGACCATCACGTTCGACGTCGAAGAGGAGGCGTTCGTGCGCGAGATCGCGCCCGCGCGCACGTTCGTCCTGCAGCGCGACGTCGAGGCGCTCAAGTCCCAGGGCCTGATCCAGGGCGGCACGCTGGCGAATGCGGTCGTGATCGGCGAGGACGGCGTGGTCAATCCCGGGGGGCTGCGCTTCCCGAACGAGTTCGTGCGCCACAAGGTGCTCGACCTGCTCGGCGATCTGACGCTGCTCGGCGCACCGATCCTGGGACACGTCATCGCGTTCCGCTCCGGGCATTCGACGCACGTCGAGTTCGTCAAGAAGCTGGCGCACGAGATCCCGCGCGCCGGCCGCCGCGAGGGCCGGCCGCCGGGCGAATGGGACATCACCGCGATCATGGACATCATGCCGCACCGCTATCCGCTGCTCCTGATCGACCGCATCCTCGAGCTGGAGGAGGGCAAGCGCGTGGTCGGGCAGAAGAACGTCACGATCAACGAGCCGTTCTTCGCCGGTCACTTCCCGGGCCACCCGGTGATGCCCGGCGTGCTGATCATCGAGGCCATGGCGCAGTGCGGCGGCGTCCTGATGCTCAACATGGTCGACGACCCTTCGGGCAAGCTGGTGTACTTCATCGGGATCGACAACGCGAAGTTCCGCCGTCCGGTCATGCCCGGCGACGTGCTGCGCTTCGAGCTCACGCTCGAGAAGATGAAGGGCCGCATCTGCCGCATGCGCGGCGAGGC
>JBDTYW010000104.1:0-6929 GCA_040005445.1 Candidatus Eiseniibacteriota bacterium | reverse complement strand
CAAGAAGGCCCTCCGGAGGGCGCGTTAACATGACTTTGAAGACGGAACACTAGTCAGGCATCCTCGCGCAATTTCACGAGCGCCGTCAGCGCCTGGTTCACCGGCGTCGCGACGCCGAGCTCTCTGCCGCGGCGCGCGACGTAGCCGTTGAGCGCGTCGATTTCCGTACGGCGTCCGCGCGCGAGGTCCTGCGCCGTGGAGGAGGTCGCCATCGGCATCGCACCCGCGAGCCGCCACGTGGCCTCGAGCAGGTCGCCCTCCGGCAGGCGCACGCCGGCGGCGATCGCGACGCCCGTCGCCTCCTCGACCGCGCACGCCACGACTGCGCGCGCCTCGGGATGGGCGGCGATCGCGCCGTAGTTCGCCTGACCGAGCGCCGACACGGCATTGAACGCGCAGTTGAGCACGAGCTTGGTCCACAGGGCGGGGGCGAGGTCGTCCTTGAGGACGCAAGCCACGCCGGCGCGCGCGCATGTGGCGGCGAATTCCACGAGCCGCGCGCGCGCGGGCGCCTCGCGTGGCGCCTCGAGGATCAGGTCCCCGCGCCCGGTGTGGCGCACGTGACCCGGTTCCGCGATCGCAACCGCCACGTAGACCACGGCGGGCACGGCAGCGAGGCCAGCCGCGACCAGGAGGTCGGCGTTCTCGATGCCGTTCTGCAGGCTCACCACCGGCGTGCCGGGCGCGAGCACGCCCGCGAGCGCGCGGCCGACAGGGGCGGTGTCGCCCGCCTTGACGCACAGGAGCACGATCGCGGCGTCCCGGGCGTCGGCCAGTTCGGTCGACGCGGCGACCGCGATACGCTCGTCCCACACCAGGCTCTCGATGCGCAGTCCGTGCGCGCGGATCGTTTCGACGTGCGCGGCCCGCCCGATGAGCGTGACCGGCTCTCCAGCGCGCGCAAGCATGCCTCCGAAGTAGCTGCCGACCGCGCCCGCCCCGACGACCGCGATCACGGCATTGGCTCACGGCGCTGGGCGAGCAGCCAGTCATAGAGTGCCGGGTCGGCGAAGAACTTCGTCCACGCGTCGTGGCCGGCGTCCGGGTCGATCGAGAGCCGCGGATGGCCGCCGCAGCGCTCGAGGCGATGCGCCATGCCCTGAGACCACGCGACCGGGATGATGTCGTCCTTCGCACCGTGCGCGATCCAGACCGGCGTGTCCTTCAGCCGGCAGATCTCGACAGGGTTGCCGCCGCCGCTCGCGACCGCAAGGGCGGCGAAGCGCTCGGGCTGGGTCATGGCGAGGTCCCACGCGCCGAACGTCCCCATGCTCAGGCTCGTGAGATAGACGCGCGTGGTGTCCACGCGCAGGCGGGCAATCACCTGGTCGAGCAGGGCGATCAGAGCATCGCTTTGCCAGACCTCGCCGGCCGGCAACTGCGGGGCGACGACGAGGAACGGCAAGCCGCGCTCGCGCGCTACGCGGGGCGGCCCGTTGCGCTCGACCGCCGCGAGATCGTCGCCGCGCTCGCCCGATCCGTGGAGGAAGATCATCAGCGGCCAGCGCGCGTCGGACCCGTCGTAACCGGCGGGATAGAAGACCCGGTACGGCAGCCGCGCGTGGCGGGTCAGGGTCGTATCGAGCACGAGGAAGTCGGCGCGCATCGGCGCCGAGGACGCGGGCGTCGCCGCCAGCAGCATGGCCAGTGTGAAGGCGTGCACGCTATTGCAGCTCGCCGTACTTCGACACGAGGACCGCGAGGTGATGCCGGACATGGCCGATCATTATGAACGGCACTGCGCGCGCGACCGTGGAGTGTCCATTGACGCTGCCGAAACGGGCCCAGGCGCGATCGTCGAACCGGTGCATCATCGCCAGGTGGCCGCGGCGCACGAGTTCGAACTCGTCCAGCAGCTCGGCAGCGGGGACAAGGTCGTGCCCGGCCACGAGCGCGTACTCGTTCTCCTCGAAGCCGGGCAGCGGCTGCATCTCGCCGCGCGCAAGGGAAAGCAGGCGGAACCCAAAGATGCGCTCGCAGTCGAGCACGTGACCGAGCACCTCGCGCACGCTCCACTTGCCGGGCTCGTAGCGATAGGTCTCGCGTTCGGCGGTCAGCCCGCCGAACGCCCCGCGCACGTTCGCGATCTGCATCTCGAGGGCCGCCAGCGCGTCGGTGCCGGTCACCCGGTCCACATAGCCCTGGAACATCGGGTTGAACTCTCCGGCGACGGGGCGGGGAAGACTCACGATCGATCTCCTGGAAGACGAATCAGGGCGGCGCCGGCGCTCAGCGCCTCGCGGTAACCGGGCAGGCGCGCAGCATCGGCGAGGCTCAGCGGCGGCGGCGCGTCCCCGAGCGGCGCGAGCGAGCGCGCGAACCAGGCCACATCATGCCACCGACCGAACTTGTAACCCACGCTTTCGTACACGCCGACCGGACGAAATCCCATGGCCTCGTGCAGGCCGACACTCGCCTCGTTCGGCAGGGTGACGCCCGCGTGGGCGCGGCGATAACCCTGGAGCGTCAGGATTGCGAGCAGCGCGGTGTACAGCCCGCGCCCGATCCCGGCGCGATGGACGCCGTCCCGCACGTACGCCGACACGTCGACCGACCAGGCGTAGGCCGCGCGGTCGCGGTGCCGGCTCGCGTAAGCGTAGCCGATCACCGCACCGTCGCCCTCCACGACGAGCCAGGGGTGCGCGGGGTGTCCCTGCTGCATGCGCTGCGCCATCTCGTCCGCGCCGGGAGGAACGAGTTCGAAGGAGGTCGCGCGCCCGGTGACCGCGGGTTCATAGATGGTCGCGATGGCCGCGGCATCGAGGAGCTCGGCGGGCCGGATTCGGGCCGTCACGCCCGCATCATCGCTCTGCCGCCATGTCGGCGAAGCGCCCGTCGCGCAGCTCGGCGAGGGTCCCCTCGATCTCCTCGCGCGTGTTCATGACGAACGGGCCCCAGCGCGCGATGGGCTCGCCGATCGGCGCGCCCGAGACGAGCAGGAAGCGCGCCGGACCGCCGAGCGGCGTGGCGGTCACCGCGTCCCCGTCCTGGAACACGACCAGGCGCGGTCCGCGCACGCGCACGTCCTCTTCGCCGAAGCTCGCGTCGCCCTCGTAGAGGTATGCGAACGCGGCGTGCCCGCGAGGAACGCCCTGCGTGAAACGCCGGCCCTCAGGCATGTGCACGTCGAGGTAGGTCGGCTGCGCGGCGATGTCAGTGACCGCGCCCTTCACGCCTCCGACCTCGCCGGCGACGATCTTCACGCGGCTGCCGTCGTGCGTCACCTCGGGGATCTCCGAGGCGCGGAACTCCTGGTAGCGCGGGCGCGACATCTTGAGGCTCTGCGGCAGGTTGACCCAGAGCTGGAATCCGAAGTTGCCCTTCGGACCGGTCTCGGGCATTTCCTCGTGCAGGATTGCGCGGCCGGCCGACATCCACTGCACGTCGCCCGCGCCGATCACGCCCTCGCGGCCGGTCGAGTCCTTGTGGCGAACCGAGCCTTCGAGCATGTAAGTCACGGTCTCGATGCCGCGGTGCGGGTGCATCGGGAAGCCCGCCTCGTAGTCCGACGCGATCTCGGATCCGAAGTGGTCGAGGAGCAGGAACGGATCCAGGTAATCGAGCGCGCGCGAAGCGATGGTCCGGCGCAGGCGCACGCCCGCGCCGTCCCTCGTCTCCTGCGGCTCGATCGTGGTGGCAATCTCGCGAATCTTCACGTTTCCTCCGTCGGTCAATCGCTGAGTAGCGGCAGGTCCGGGTTCGGCCGCCCGAACTGCTGCTTGTGGCGCGTCTCGTCCGGGATGCCGGTCATCCCGCCGCCGTGGAACACGATCACGAACTTCGCCTGCGTCAGCGGAATACCCTATGATCGGCCAACGGCGGGATGGCCACACTCGGGACGGGACTCGACATGCGTCACCTCCTGAGGTTTGGATGCCCGGTAGGATGCGCCGACTCCCGGAACGGAGGCAACGATTTCGGGCAGCCCGCGCGCCGGGCGCCGAACCGGCTGGCGCGTCAGGGCTTCGCCCGGCCCCCTTGGTCCTTGTACCGCCGCCCGCGATCGGCCGCGGCGCGATGCCTTACGAATTCCATCACCGGCACGCCGTAGCCGCAGCTCGTCATCGTGCTCTCGACATCGAGCACCACGACCTGGCGAATTGCAAGTGTCGGTCCCGAGCGGTCGGCGGCAAGCAGCGTCTCCGCGTACGGGGAGTCGGCCATCGGCTGCGCGGACCCGCGGCCGTACAGGCGAACAATCGCCGCGTCGGTCGGCTCGAACGAGCAGGCCATCAGCGTCATCGGCCCACCGGCCTGCGCGTGCCGCACAGTCTCGTTGCCGCTGCCGGGATAATCGAGGTAAGCCACGCGCGTCGGGCTGACGAGCAGCAACGGTACGCCGCCCTTGGGCGACACGTTGACCGGGCCGATGCCGTGCGGCCCGCCCGCCATCGCGGGGTCCGCGCTGGCGACGAAGAACAGCTTCGCGTTGCGCAGGAGCTCCGCCTGCGTCTCGGTGATCGCGGTGTGTTGCTCGGCCACGTCGATTCCCCCTCAGTCCGACGCGCGGGCCGAGAGGCCGAGCGTCTTGCAGAGCGCCCCCGGCTGATCCTGCTCGGCGGCGCCCCATGCGCCGAGCAGCTCCACGATGGCGATCACGTGCCCCGGCAACACCTGCGTCACCCTGGCCCGGCCGGCCCCTGCCGGAAGAGAGCCCCATGAGCGCCATCACCGCCATCCCGGGCGTCGCCCGGATTGCGCCTTCGACCCTCGGCCGCTCCGCCCTCGGCTTGCTCGCTGCCGTTGCTGGTCAACGGCCTGCTCGGGCATGCGCTGCTGGTGGGATTTCCGATCGCGTGGTTCGCGCGCGGGCAGCTCCATGCCGTCAGCAGGACGACCCCAAACCAACCGATGCGGCTTATTTCGAACGGCCTCGCACAGCGTCCACGCTCCACGGTCCGGGACCGGCCGCAGACAGGTAGAGAAACAGGAAGCTGAACAGCACGGCGAGCTCGCCGCGATTCAGGAGCGGCCAGAATCCATTCGGTGCATGCGACATGAAGTAGGCGACCGCCATCAGGCCCGACAGGAGGAACGCGATCGGGCGGGTGAACGCTCCCACCAGCACGAGCGCCCCTCCCACGAACTCGAGCCAAGCTGCGACCCACACCAACGAGCCGGTGGGCGCGAGGTGCGGCTCCGCCCCGGGGGCAATCGGGAAGCCGAGCAGCTTCGCCGAGCCGTGGGCGATGAACAGGAACGCTCCGACGATTCGAAGCACGCTCAAGAGCTGCGGGGCGATGCGGGACGTCGGGAACGGGTTTGACATGCGGCCTCCGGACTAGGAAAGGGGTGCCACTGGGATGCGCCGACGGTCGAAAGCGGGGCATCGCATTCGATTCCGGGGAGGCAACCGGGCGTGGCCCACTGCGGGGGTCGAGGCGATGACCCTGCCGATCGCGGGCAGCGGCAGGTCCTCGAGCCGGGCGAGTTGCTTCGGGTCCTCGTGCGCGCAGGTCAGGTACAGCGCGTAATGGTTCTGCGGTGCCGCCACGGCGGCGTACGTCAGCGGTCGCCGGTTGTAAGGGTCGGGGGTATTTCGAGAGCGGGATCTCCTGGCTCGGGAATCCCCACTCGACGGACTCCTGATAGCCGCTCGGCAGGGGCTTCAGGATCACGTCGCGCACGGCCCGGACCTCCGCGCGACGCTCCGCAGGCAACTCCTTCAGGTCCCCGGCGACGGTCGTCGCGCGGCTGCGGGCCATGCCCCCTCCTGGTCCGGAACAAGACGGGGCGGACCGTCACCGGCCCGCCCCGCGCACCACCACCCTGCCCGTCCCCGCGCGTGCAGCGCGCGAAGGACCGGCCGCGGGAGAGCTAGATCATCGGCATGTAGCGATCGACCTCGTACTTCGTGACCTGGATGCGGAACTGGTCCCACTCGATCCGCTTGTTCTCGATGAACTTCGAGTACACGTGCTCGCCGAGGCACTCCTTCACGAGCGCGCTCTTCTCGGTCAGTTTGACCGCCTCGTCGAGCGAGCCCGGCAGTTCCTCGACGCCGAGCTTCTTCCGCTGGTCGGCCGTGAGGTGATAGACATCCTCCTCGATCGGTGCCCGGAGGTCGTACTTGCCGTTCACGCCCGCCATGCCCGCGGCCAGCAGCACCGCGAACGCGAGATACGGGTTCGCCGCCGGGTCCGGAAAGCGGACCTCGATGCGAGTGGCCTTCTCGTTGCCGGGCTTGTACATCGGCACGCGGATCAGCGCGGAGCGGTTCTTCTGCCCCCACGCGAGGTACGCTGGCGCCTCGTAGCCCGGCACCAGGCGCTTGTACGAGTTCACCCACTGGTTCGTCACCGACACCAGCTCGCGCGCATGCTTGAGCACGCCCGCAGTGTAGGCGCGCGCGAACTTCGAGAGGTGGAACGGCGCGCCCCGCTCGTACATCAGGTTTTTCGAGCCGTCGAAGATCGACTGGTGCACGTGCATCCCCGATCCGTTCGAACCGAAGATCGGCTTCGGCATGAACGTCGCGTGCACGTGGTGACGGCGCGCGATCTCGCGCACGAGGTAGCGGTAGGTCATGACCTGGTCGGCCATCGTGAGCGCATCGGTGTAGCGCAGGTCGATCTCGTGCTGGCTGGGGGCGACCTCGTGGTGACCGCACTCGACGATGATCCCCATCGAGCCGAGCGCGGCCATGGTCTTCTGGCGCAGCTCGGTGCCGAGGTCGTCGTCCACCATGTCGAAGTAGCCGGCGGTGTCGAGCAGCGTGGGATCGGTCGGCGACTTGACGTAGAAGTATTCCAGCTCGGGGCCCGTGTACATCGTGAGGCCCTTCTTCTCGATCTTCGCCAGATTCTTCTTCAGCACCCAGCGCGGGTCGCCCTGGTAGGGGCGGCCGTCGGGATGATGGATGTCGCAGATGAACCGGCACGCCACCTGGCCGTCGACCTGGAACGGCAGGATCGCGAACGTGCGCGGAT
>JBDTYW010000103.1:0-6965 GCA_040005445.1 Candidatus Eiseniibacteriota bacterium | reverse complement strand
CCCTGTCCGGGCTCGTCCTGCGCCAGCTCGTCTCGACCGTCGAGTGGTGGGACTCGGCCGGCGCCGAAGAGGCGCTGACGAGCTCGGTGGTCGTGGCCAAGAACGCGCTCAAGCGCCTGGAGACCGGTCTCCACCTGGGCGCGACGCTGCTGTTCGACCTGTCGAAGAGCCGCACCCTCCAGCTCGCTCCAGGAGAACGTGACCGGCAGTTCGTCGAGCGCTACCTCGAGAACACCGGGCTCGACCTCTACCAACTCTATCAACGAGCCCCGGCCGACTCGAACTGGCGCCTCGTGGCCGACGTCACGCCCAGCGGGACACCGCGCGCGGCGCCGCTCGACCTGTCGCCCGAGCTCGACGCCGGCCGGTTCGACCCCGCGCGCCCCGTGCAATCGGCGACCGGGGTCTTCGGGCTCATGGCGGCGCTGCCGCCCGACAGCACGAGCGGCGACGCGCGCTTCGCCGTGGTGGGCTACGCCCTGCCGCGCGACTTCTTCCTGCGGCTGTCGGAACTGCAGCTCGGCATCGGCACGTTTCGCGCGCTCGCCGGCTACGCGGAAGTGTTCAAGTGGTACTTCCGCCTGGCCGTGCTGGCGATCCTGATCGGAGTCTCGATCGTGGCGGTGTTCGCCGCGCGGGCGCTCGCCCGGCACCTGTCCCGGCCGATCGCCGACCTCGCGACCACGTTCGCGCGCGTCGACGGCGGGAGCGAGATCCGGGTGACGCCTGGCGGCGCGCCCGAGGTGCGCCAGCTCGGCGAGGCGTTCAACGCCATGACCGCGCGCCTGACCGCCGCGCGCGCCGACCTGGCCCGCGCCGAACGCGCCGCGGCGTGGGAGGGCGTGGCGCGCCAGGTCGCGCACGAGATCAAGAATCCCCTCACCACCATCAGCCTCGCACTGGATAACATGGAGCGGGAGTTCGAGGCGCTCCCGGCGGACGCGCGCACGCGGGTGGACAAGCGCGTGCGCTCGCTCGAACACGAGCTCGCCTCGCTCGCCGACCTCGCCGACTCGTTTTCCACGCTGGGCGCGCTGCCGATCATGCGGCCCACCGCAGTGGACGTGAACGCGCTGGTCGAGAGCCTGGTCGCGATCTCGCCCTGGCGCCACGTCGAGATCACGACCGAGCTCGCCCCGGTGCGTCCCGAGGTCTGGGCCGATGAGCGGCAACTCCGGCGCGTGCTGCGCAACCTGATGAAGAACGCGTGCGAGGCGCAGCCCACTGGCGGCCGCGTGCGCATCACGACCCGCCGCGCCGACGAAGGACTGGTCGCGATCGCGGTCGCGGACGAAGGCCCGGGGATCCCGGAGGCGATTCAGGCGCACATCTTCGACACCGGCTTCACGACCAAGGTCAGCGGATCGGGCGTCGGGCTCAGCGTGAGCCGGCGTGTCATCGAGCAGCACGGCGGGACAATCGAAGTCGACGGCGCCCCCGGCCGGGGCGCGCGCTTTACCGTCCTCTTGCCGGAAAGGACCCCATGAGCGCCGAGCGCCTGCAAATCCTGATCGTGGACGACGACGCCGGCCTGCGCGAGGAGATGAGCGATCGGCTCGCGGCCGACGGCCACGTGGTGCAGACCGCGCCCACCGGCGAGCTCGCACTGTCGGCGCTCTCCGACCGCGCTTACGACGTCGCGTTCGTGGACCTCAACCTGGGCGGCGGGATGAGCGGCATCGACGTACTCAAGCAAGCACGCGCCGAGCACGGCGACCTGACGGTGGTCCTGATCTCCGAACGCGGGTCGATCGCGGCGGCGGTCGAGGCGACCAAGCTCGGGGCGTTCGACTTCCTCGAGAAACCGTTCGATCGCGACCGCCTGCGGCTCCTGCTCTCGCACCTGTTGGAGCGCGCCGCGCTCAAGCGCCGCGCGCACGCGAACGCGCTGCCGGGTTCGATCGGCGTCGCCATGGTCGGCGGGTCCGAGGCTCTGCGCAAGCTCATGTCCGACGTCGAGCGCGTCGCGCCGACCCAGGGCAAGGTTCTGATCACGGGCGAGAACGGGTCCGGCAAGGACCTGGTCGCGCGCGCGATCCACCTCGGCAGCCGGCGGGCCGATCGCCCGTTCGTCAAGCTCAACTGCGCGGCGATTCCCAAGGACCTGCTCGAGAGCGAGCTCTTCGGCTACGAGAAGGGGGCGTTCACCGGCGCCATGCAGGCCAAGAAGGGCAAGCTCGAGCTCGCCGACGGCGGCACGTTGTTCCTCGACGAGATCGGCGACCTGTCGCTCGACGCCCAGGCCAAGCTGCTGCGCGCGATCGAGACCGGCGAGGTCGAGCGCGTGGGCGGCACCCGCACCACCGTGGTCGACGTGCGCATCGTCTCGGCCACGCACAAGGACTTACCCTCGGCGGTGCGCGGCGGAACGTTTCGCGAGGACCTGTACTTTCGGCTGAACGTGCTGCCGATCCACGTGCCGCCGCTGCGCGAACGCCGCGAGGACATCCCCCTGCTGGCCGAGCACTTCGCACGCGAATTCGCGGAGGCCGAGGGGCTCGGCACGAAGGAGCTGACGCTTCCCGCGCTCGCCGTACTCACGGCCTACAGCTGGCCGGGCAACGTGCGCGAGCTGCGTAACCTGATGGAGCGCGCGGTCATCCTCGTGCCCGGCCCCGTGATCGACGCCGCGGACCTGCGCGAGTGGCTGGTGCCGGTGACCCGCGCGGCGGGATCGCCGGGCGCAGGCGGCCACGCGGAGGCCCCGGGCGAGGAAGAGCCCGCGAACCTGCGCGAGGAGCTCGAACGACGCGAGTCGGACGCCATTCTCAAGGTGCTCGAATCGGTGCGCTGGAACGTGACCCAGGCGGCGGCGCAACTCGGCGTGGACCGCACCAACCTGCATCGCAAGATGCGCAAGTACGGCATTCACCGAAACTCCAAGGAGGACGACGCGTGAGCGGAACGACGCTCCAGACCGGCCTGGCGATGATGTTGGCGATGGCGCTGCTGACGGCGGCCCCGCGGGTCGGGCACGCCCAGGGCGAGGCTCCCGCCTCGGGCGCGAGCGGCGCCGCCCCCGACACCGGATTCGTCGAGGTCGGCGGCAAGGATGCTTTCGGCGCGGACGATCCGTTCGCCGACCTGCCCTCGTCCGAAGACGAGGGGTCGTTCCGGCCCGAGGGCGGACGCCTGTTTCCGTACCTGACCTACAACCGCGTCGATGCTTTCACCTTCGGCCTTGACCAGTCATTCCGGCCTTCGCGCGGTTGGAAGCCCGGGTTCGTCACCCGGGTCGCACGCGCGTTTGGCCGCGAGAACGGCCCCGGCATGCACGACGGGCGCTGGCTGTACACGCTGCGGCTCGAGCAACCGATCGCTCCGGGGCGGCACGCGCGCGTCGGCATCTCGACCTATCGGCGCACCGACGACGACGAGTTCGGACAGGTCGGTGATGTCGAGAACGCGTTGGCGGCGCTGTTCTTCCATGACGACTACAAGGACTGGTTCGAGCGCGAGGGCTACGGCCTCGACGCCGACTGGACCTGGCACGAGCGCTGGATGCTGTCGACACGCTACGAGCAGGACGCCTACACCTCGATCCCGCTGCTCGCCGAAGGCACGCGCGGCGTGTTCCGGCGCAATGCCTCGTGGCGCGAGAATCCGGCCGTGGACGACGGCGATCTGCGCGCCGTCACGTTCGGCATCGACTACGACAGCCGCTCGAACAAGAAGTCTCCCCGCCGCGGCATGATTCACCGCCTGCGCGCCGAGACCGCCGGCGGAGACCTCGGCGGCGGGTTCGCTTACAAGCGCTACAGCGCCGACCTGAGGGCGTACTTCTCGCCCGGTCCGTCGCACCTCGCCAAGGCACGCGTCCTGCTCGGGACGACATCCAAGGGCGATGACCTGCCGTTCCAGAAGACGTTCGCGATCGGCGGCATCGGCACGCTGCGCGGCGCGACGTTCCGCCAGTTCCGCGGCCGCCACATGTTCCTCGCGAACGGCGACTGGTCGTGGGAGCTGTTCAAGCGCTCGAGCCGGAACCACATGCTCAAGACCGGGCTCGCCGTGGTCGCGTTCACGGACTTCGGCCTGGCGTGGGACGCGCCGACGTGGGACCTCGGGCACCGCAAGCCGGCGTGGGACGCCGGGCTCGGCCTGGGCACGACCGACGAATCGTTCCGCGTGTACTTCGCCCGCGACCTGCGCGCGGAGCGCTCGCCGCTCCACGTCACGGTCCGAATCGCGCGCTCGTACTGAGCCCGCCCCCTCCCATGCGCGCTCCGATCCGGTCCGGGTTCGCACTGAGGCTCGGCGTCGCGCTCGCGTGCGCGCTCGTCGCGCTGGCAGCGAACGCGTGCAGCGCGCTCGCGGTCGAGTTGCGTGCCCTCTCGATCGCCGGCTCGGGCGACTGGATCGTCGCGACCGTGCGCGTCGAGGACGCGTTCTCGGACCGGATCGCGCAGACCCTGGATCGGGGGATGCCGGTCACCGTGGTGGTGACGGTCGAAATCTGGCAGGACCGCGCGGGCTGGTTCGATCGCCTGGTGGGAGAACAGCAGGTCGTGCTGCGTTCGTACCGCAATTCCTGGTCCGACGACTTCGCGCTTCGCCGCGATCGCGAGGCGGAGCGCATTATCCCCGATGCAGCGGCGCTCGAGGCCGAGATCGCGCGGCCGATGCGCGTCGGCGTGCTGCCGCTCGCGCGCCTCTCGGCGGGGGAGCGCTACTACGCGATCGTGCACGTGGCGGTCAAGCCGCTCACAGTCGAGGATCTCGAGGCGGTGGAGAAGTGGCTCTCGGGCGAGGCCAAGCGCAGCGGCAAGCCCGGCCCTGGCTCGATCGCCCGCCTGCCGAGCTACCTCGTCAACCTGCTCGCAAATCTCTCCGGCTTCGGCGACGAGGTCGTGCGCTGGCGCAGCGGAACGTTCACCACCCGCTCCCTGCCCGTACTGCGCTGAACGCTAGGTCCCGGTGCGGTCCATCCACGCCGGCACCCCGCTGCCGCCGCCCGCTTCCTTCTGGTCCAACGCTCCCATCTCGACCGAGGCCCAGGCCCGGTTCGAAGCGTCGTTGATCCCCGAGAGATGCAGCTTGAGCTCGTTCGGGTAGGTCGCGAAGCGCACCGCGTCCTGGGGCGTGATGACCTGCTGGCGCACGAGATTCGCGAGCGCCTGGTCGAAGCTCTGCATGCCGTACTGCGACACGCCGTCGGTGATCGCCTGGCGGATCTGCGAGGTCTTGGTCGGATCGAGGATCAGGTCGCGGATCGTCGGCGTGTTGACCAGGATCTCCACCGCCGCGATGCGCCCCTGCCCCATCGCCCGCGGCACCAGGCGCTGGGAGATCACGGTGCGCAGGTTGCCCGAGAGCACGCGGCGAATTTCGTCCTGCTCGTGCGGCGCGTAATACGAGAGCATGCGCTGGATCGATTGCACGGCGTCCATGGTGTGCAGGGTCGTGATCACGAGATGCCCCGTGTTCGCGGCCGTGAGCGCGATGGTCAGGGTTTCCTTGTCGCGGATCTCGCCGATCAGGATGAGGTCGGGATCCTGGCGCAGGACGTGCCGCAGGCCGTGGTGGAAGGACAGCGTGTCCTCGCCCACCTCGCGCTGGTAGATCAGGCAACGATCGTCACGGTGGAGGTACTCGATCGGGTCCTCGACCGTGACGATCTTGCGCGTCTCGAGGTGGTTCAGGTGATCCACCATGGCGGCCATGGTGGTCGACTTGCCGGCCCCGGTCGCGCCCGTCACCAGAATGAGCCCGCGCTGCTCCTGCGCGATCTCACCGAGCAGCGCCGGCATGCCGAGCTCGGCCAGGGTCGGGATCGTCGTGGGCACCAGGCGGAAGGACACGCCCACGGTGCCGCGCTGGCGGCAGAGGTTGACCCGGAAACGCGCAAGCCCGGGGACGCTCACCGCGATGTCGCACTCCATCTCCTCGGCGAACGCGAGCCGGCGATCCGGCGGGAGGAGCTGCTCGATCAGCGTGTCGACCTCGGCCGGCATGCACTTGGGCTCGTCGATCGGGTACAGCACGCCGTCGATGCGCAGGGTGGGCGGCGCCCCGACCTTGATGTGCAGGTCGGACGCCCCCATCGCGATCATGTTCGAGAGGACGGGCAGGAAGTCACGGGGCGTATCTTCGGGCGAACTCATGAACGCTACTCCAGTCGCTTCGAGAGGGCTCGCCGGGCAGGGCGAGCCAGGGCCTGGGGCTCGCTGCAGACAATCGCAAGAATCGTACCCGGGCTAAGTCGTTGTGGTTGCGCGCCGGGCCGCCCGGGAGTAGTGCAATTCTTGGCCGCGGGCGCGGCGGACGGGCGGAATGCAACGCATCCACGCTTCCTCGACCGCGGGCGTTCCTGCCTTCAGGCTGCGCCGACCCGGATGCGAGCGTCGACCACGATCGCGCCCCGGCCGGGCGCGAGCACGGCCACCGGGTTCAGGTCGAGTTCGACGATCTCCGGCAGGTCCCCCACGAGCGCCGACACGCGCAGGATCGCGTCGACGAATGCGGCGCGATCGGCCGCCGCCGCCGCGCGGTAGCCGTCGAACAGCGGCCGCGAGCGCAGCGACTCGACCATGGATGCCGCGTCCTCGCGGGCCAGCGGGTGGAGCCGGAACGCGACGTCCTTGTGGATCTCGAGCAGCGTGCCACCGAGGCCGGCCATGAGCAGCGGCCCGAACTGCGGATCGAGCGTCATGCCGATCGCGCCCTCGTACGCAGCGCCGATCATGCGCTGGACCAGTGCGCCCTCGAACTCGCCGGCCCGGCCGAGGTCGGACAGCCTTCGTTCGAGAACGCCGTAAGCCTCGCGCACGGAGGCTGCGTCCTCGAGAGCCAGGATCACGCCGCCGACGTCGGACTTGTGCGTGATCGTCGCGCTCACAAGCTTGAGCGCGACCGGGTAACCGAGCGCGTCCGCGGCGGCCGCCGCCTGGTCGGCGTCGTGCGCGACGCGCTCGGGCGCGCCGTTCAGCCCGTAGGCGGTGAGCACCTCGGCGACCGCCGCCGGC
>JBDTYW010000102.1:0-7017 GCA_040005445.1 Candidatus Eiseniibacteriota bacterium | reverse complement strand
GCCCCGGGTCGACGTCGGCGAACTGTGGCGGCGCGCTCTCCGGTTGCGACCGCCAGCGCGCATACCCGACGGCGCGCCCGAGCGCGCGCGCAGCCGCCTCGGGGAACGCGTAGGACGGGACGTGGCCCTGCCGCAGCGAGCGCAGCCCCTCCGGGATGCCGTGGCTGCCCATGAAGCAGGTCAGCACGGGCTTGCTCGCGCCGGCGCCGCCGGCGAGGATCGCGCGCGCCACGTCCGGCGCCTCGGTGCCGATCGGCGGGACGAAGATCACCAGCGCCGCGTCCACGTTCGGGTCGGCGAGCAGCAACCGCAGCGCCTGCTCGAACGCCGGCGCGCGCGCTGAGGCGATCATGTCGACCGGGTTGCGGGTCGAGGCCTCGGGCGCGAGGAAAGAGCGCAGCGCGGACTCGGTCGCCGGCGCAAGCGCGGGCAGCGTGAGCCCGGCGCCCTCGCACGCGTCGGCCGCCATGATGCCCGGTCCGCCGGCGTTCGTCAGGATCGCGACGCGGTCCCCCGCAGGCAGCGGCTGGTGGGCAAGCAAGAGCGCGGTGTCGAACAGCTCCTCGATCGTGTCGGTGCGTACCACGCCCGCCTGGCGGAACAGGGCGTCGACCGCGAGGTCCGCCCCGGCGAGCGCCCCGGTATGAGACTGCGCAGCGCGGCGTCCCGAACTGGTGCGCCCGGACTTGACCGCGAGGATCGGCTTCGTACGCGCGACCCGGCGCGCGAGCTGGGTGAAGCGGCGCGCGTTTCCAAACGATTCGAGGTACAGCAGGATCAGGTCCGTGTTCGGATCGGTCTCCCAGTACTCGATCAGGTCGTTGCCGGAGACGTCAGCCTTGTTGCCGATCGAAGCGAACGTCGAGATGCCGAGCCCGAGCTCGCGCGCCAGGTCGAGGATCGCGAGGCCGAGCGCGCCGCTCTGCGAGCTGAACGCGACCCGCCCGGCGCGCGGCCACGTGGGCGCGAACGTGGCATCGAGTTGCACGGCCGGGTCCGTGTTCAGGATGCCGAGACAGTTCGGTCCAATCATCCGCATGTCGGCCGCTCGCACGACCGCGAGGACCGCGTCCTCGAGTCTTCGCCCTTCGGCGCCGACCTCGCGAAAGCCTGCCGTGATCACGACCAGGCCGCGCACTTCCTTGCGCGCGCAGTCCTCGACCGCCGCCAGCACCAGGTCGCGCGGCACGGCGAGGATCGCGAGGTCCACCGGGCCCTCGATCGCCGCGAGCGACGGGTACGCGCGCACCGAGTGCACAAATTCGGCCCGCGGATTGACGGGGTAGACCGGCCCCTGAAAGCCGTTTGCGAGCAGGTTCTGGAAGATCGCGCCGCCGATCGAGTCGGGCTTGCGCGAGGCGCCGACGACGGCGACCGAGCGCGGCTTCAGAAGGGCGGCGAGCGAGGCGGGAGGGTGCGGCACGAGGCTCTCCGGGCGCGGGTCAGTAGCGCGGCATCGCCGGGTCCACATCGCGCGCCCAGGCGTCGATCCCGCCTTCGAGGTTGAGCAGGCGCGCACGCGAGAAGCCGGACTGCGCCAGGAGCTCGATCGCCTGCGCCGAGCGCTTGCCCGTGCGGCAGTGGATCACGAACTCGCACGCCGAGTCCAGTTCGCTCAGGCGTACGGGCAGCTCGCCCAGCGGAATCAGCCGCGCGCCCGGGAGGCTGCACAGCTCGAACTCCTGGGGCTCGCGCACGTCGACGATCGCGATGACCTCGCCCGCGTCGAGCCGGGTCTTGAGCGCGCGCGCGCTGATCGTGCGCTGCTCCCCGGCGAGAACGTCGTCCTCCGGGCGGATGCCGCAGAACGCCTGGTAGTCGATCAGCTCGCGCACCGTGGGATTGGGGCCGCACACGGGGCAGTTCGGGTCCTTGCGCAGCTTCAGCTCGCGAAAACTCATCGCGAGCGCGTCGAACAGGAGGAGTCGGCCGACCAGAGGCTCGCCGATCCCGAGGATGAGCTTCACGACCTCGGTCGCCTGCAGCAGCCCGATCACCCCGGGCAGGATCCCGAGCACGCCGCCCTCGGCGCACGAGGGCACGAGCCCCGGCGGCGGCGGCTCGGGGTAGAGGCAGCGGTAGCACGGCCCGTCCTTCGCCGCGAACACCGACGCCTGGCCCTCGAAGCGGAAGATCGAGCCGTACACGTTCGGCTTGCCCGTGAGCACGCACGCGTCGTTCACCAGGTAGCGCGTCGGAAAATTGTCGGTGCCGTCGGCCACGAGGTCGTACTGGCGAAACAGCTCGAGCGCGTTCGCCGAACTCAGCATGGTCTCGTGCTTCTCGACGCGCACGTTGGGGTTGATCTCGCGCAGGCGATCGGCCGCCGAGTCGAGCTTCGGACGGCCGACGTCGCTCGTGCCGTGGATCACCTGGCGCTGCAGATTGGTCTCGTCGACCACGTCGGCGTCGACCAGGCCGAGCGTGCCGACCCCGGCCGCCGCGAGGTAGAGCGCGAGCGGCGAGCCGAGCCCCCCCACGCCGATCAGGAGCACGCGCGCGTTCTTGAGCTTGACCTGCCCCGCGAGCCCGACGTCGGGGAGGATCAGGTGGCGGCTGTAGCGGCGGACCTCCTCCCGGCTGAGCGGCAGCTCCACGCGGCCCGCTTGCCGCACGGCCGCCTGGGCGGCGGCGATCTTCGCAGCCTCCTCGTCGCCCGCCCCGCCGGCGATCGAGGGGACGATCGAGAGCGTGTCCCCGGGTTCGAGCACGGCGTCCAGCCCCCCCCGGCCCCGCACGTCGTCGTCGTTGACGTACACGTTCACGTACGAGCGCAGCGCCCCGCCCTCCGCGAGCAATTGCGGGCCAAGCGCGGGCGCGCGCGCAACCAGGGCCGCGATCGCCTCGCCGACGCTCGTCGCCTCGACCTCGACCGATGCCGCGCCCTCGAACAGCCCGCGCAACGGGCCCGGCAGGAACACCTTCACCGACATGTCATGCCTCCTCGAGCGAAATCTCGTGAAACACCCCGCCCACCGTCTCCAGGCGGAAGCCGCGGAGGTCGAGCGGCTCGCCGCCCCTGACCTCCGCGATCAGGTACGCATAGCCGGGCCAGGCGTGATCCCGGTCGAAGGCGCTCGGCCGGGCGGGGTGATCGGGGTGCGAGTGATAGAACCCCACGATGTCGAGACCCCGTTGGTCGGCGTCCCGCTGTGCGCGCACGAACTCGACCGGTGGGATCAGGTACCGATTCTGCGGCGAGTCCTCGCGCGCGTTCGACGCCCGGAGCAGCTCGACTGCCTCCCCCGCCTGCGGCGCGCCGAGCAGGAAGCCGCAGCACTCGTGCGGATAGGTCTCCCGCCCGTGGGCGCGGATCGCGTCGAGGATCGACCTCGGCAGGCGCAGCGCGCCGCTCATGCCCCCTCCTGCCAGAACCGTTCGCTCGCATAGCGCGCGCCACCGTCGCACAGCACGACCACGATCGTCGCCGTCTCCTTTGCCAGCGCCTGCGCCACTTCGAGAGCCGCGACCAGCGCGGCCCCGGCCGAGACTCCCACCCACGCGCCGGCCTCGCGCGCGACGCGGCGGCACATCGCCTGCGCCGCCTCGGTGGTCACGGTGCGCTGCTCGTCCACGGCCCGCGGATCGTAGATCGGAGGCACGAGCGCGCTCGCCATGTGCTTGAGGCCCTCCAGCCCGTGCAGCGGCTGGTCGGGCTGGACCCCCACGCACACGACGCCGGGGCGCGCTTCCCTCAGCCGGCGCCCGGCGCCCATGAGCGTACCACCCGTCCCCAGCCCGGCGACGAGGTGGGTCACCGTGCCGCCGGTCTGGGCGAGGATCTCGGGACCGGTGGTCTCGTAGTGCGCCGCGACGTTTGCGAGATTCGCGTACTGGTCGGGATGGAACACGCGCGACGGGTCCGCGGCCGCCCGCGCGCGCGCCTCGAGGATCGCGCCGTCGGTCCCGAGCATGGGGTCGGTCTCGACCAGGGTGGCCCCGTAGGCGAGCAGCGCGGCGCGGCGCTCGGGACTCGCGTTCGCGGGCAGGCAGATCGTGACCGGGTAGCCCAGCGCGGCCCCGATCCAGGCCAGCCCGATACCGGTGTTGCCGCTGGTGGCCTCGAGGATCGTCCGGCCGGGCCGCAGGCGACCGTCGGCCTCGCCCGCGCGCACCATCCACAGCGCCGGGCGATCCTTGACCGAGCCGCCCGGGTTGAACCACTCGCACTTACCCAGGATCCGCACGCCGGGGCGCGGCGACAGGAGCGACAGGTCCAAAAGGGGCGTGTCGCCGACCAGGGCGACCAGCGAATCGGCAGGGGTGGCTCGCATGATGGGGTTGGAT
The DNA here is from genome assembly GCA_040005445.1 of Candidatus Eiseniibacteriota bacterium. Taxonomy (GTDB): domain Bacteria; phylum Eisenbacteria; class RBG-16-71-46; order RBG-16-71-46; family DASYSL01; genus JANPEF01. The sequence goes on along the minus strand of JBDTYW010000102.1, from coordinate 2,730 downwards.
GCGGCGGCCGGGCCGGCGTGCCCAAAGAAAAGCCCCCCGGAATTCCGGGGGGTGAAGGCGGGCGGCGCGCCCACCCAAAGCTGCCGATCCTCGAATTTACCGCGTGATCACGATTCGCGCCGCCCCACCCGGATTCCCGTCGGCCGTCCGGCCTTCGATCGCCAGGAAATACGTGCCCGGTGCCAGCCGGACCCCGTGATCGTCGCTGCCGTCCCACCGCCAGGTCGCGGAACCATCGCCCAGGGCAGGGACACTTTCGTGCCGCACGATGCGGCCGCGCACGTCGAGGATGCGAAGGATGCGCGCGGGTGCGGCGGTCGAGAGAGCCGCCCCCGCGCGCGGGGTGAACTGGACGGTGGTGGCCATGCGAAACGGATTCGGATAGACGGCCACGGAGTGTTCGGCCGTGGCGGTGCGCCGGGCGCGATCCGGAAGGTCGAGGAAGAAGTCGGCCAGGCCCTCGACCTGCTGGGGCGACGCCATGGCCGCGTTCTCGATGGTGCCGTTCGCGCTCGCCAGGAGAGAGCCGCAGAGGGAGCGAAAGTCCTCGGCGAAAATTTCGCGCGGATTGTCGGCATGCGCGAGGGCGTCGGTGTCGCGCCCCGCGGTCGGCAATCCGCGCAATTCCAGGTAGGCCGCCCAGGCCCGGCTTCCGCCCGTGGCGAGTTGGTACTGCACCACGTGGCCGAACTCATGCGCCACGGTCGCGTGAACCTGCGCCTCGGCAACCGGGCGCACTCCGGGTGCGAGAAAGATGGCGCCGGGGCCAGCCGCCGACTCGAGACCCGCCCGTCTCGGATACGGCAACACGTAGACCACGGCGTCCACCTGGTCGACCGGGAAGCGCATGCCGCCGATCGCGTCGGCGACGAACTTCGGATCGACCGGGTGGAAGGACCCGTCCCCGCGATTCGCGATGACCGGGTCGTCCACTCGCGTGACGAGTTCCTGGGGCGCCACTCCGGGCACGATCAACCAAAATCGATCGCCCTCCGCCCGGCAATAGCGCTTCAGCACCTCGTCCGGTCCGATGATGCGGACCGCTGCTGCGACCTGACCGACTCCGCACAGCATCGCGCCGATGACGAGCGCGAAAGCGAGGGGGGCGCGCGCGGAGCGTCGGGTCATGCCTACCCACTACATCACGAAGCGTGCCACGCGGAAGCGCGCGGGTAAGATCGCGAAAGTACGCCGGTCGCGCGCCTGCGCGCGCGCAGGGAACGCGCGAGAAAGTGACGCCATGACGGGAGTTTGCGGGATTCAGTTTGCGCGCGATCTCGCCTCGATGCGTGAACGCGCCGGCGCGCGGGGCGCGCTTGCGCAGACGCGCGAAGCCCCGGGATCGGGGGAGTTTCCCCAATCGCCGGGGCTTCGCTGGGAAGATTCGCGCAGCGCGAGCGCGGCCGCGAGCGCTACGTCGTCGAGACGGGCGGCGGTGGAGCGGCCGGCGGCGGAGACGCCGGGATCCACTGGCTGTCGCGCCGGGCACTCGCGTTCGGATCCTGGCCGAGGCGCGAAAGCAGCAGGGCGCCGAGGCCCATCATCCAGCACACCGTCCCGATCACCAGCCAGAGCAGCACGAAACCGAAGCCGAACACGCGGCCGGCCCCCTCGAGCGACATGAGCGGCACGCCGAGGGCATAGAACAGGGTGACGAACCCGGTTCCCGCCGCGATCGGGCCCAGCATGCCGCTGCCGATCCCGGTCCGCCGGCCGAGCAGCTTCGAGCCCAGGAGGTAGACCGCGGCCGTGTAGCCCACGAACGCCGCCAGCAGGAACAGGAACGGGAGCAGCACCGCGAGCGGGATCCCGATCACGGTCACGACCAGCAGCAGTCCGATCATGAACGCGAGCGGGATCGACAGGAGCCCGAGCCCGAGCGAGAGGAACGTGCGCTGGGAGATCGTGTCCGCGATGCGCACCAGGCGCTCGGGAAAGAGCCGGCCGGTGATCGCGGCCAGCGCGACGAACAGCAGCAGGGACACGAGGCCGAACAGCAGCAGCAGCGCGATCGAGGGCACCGCCCAGCCGGCAAAGGGCAGGAAACCGATCGAGACCGTCTCTCCCTCGACGCGCGCCCCCTTCCCGGCCGAGCGCACGGCGCCGCCGATCGTGACCGCCTCGCCCCGGATCACCGCCGAGTCGCCCTGCACGATCGATCCCAGGATCGAGACGCAGTCGCCCGAGATCAGCCCGTCGTTGCGCACGTTGCCGAGAATCGCGACCACGGTCCCCGCCTGCTGGCCCTTCTCGATGTGCACGTCCTTGAAGAACTGGACGATTTCATTGTCGCCCCCGGCGCGCACCTGGATGATCGAGCTGGAGTCGCCCGTCATCCGCCGGATGCGGATGACCTCTCCGTGGCCCGGCGGTAAGCCGCTGCCGTCGAGGCTCCCGGCATCGCCCGGAATGACGACCTTGTGATCGTCGCCGACGATGCGAATGCCCTCGTCGTCGATCGTGATCTCCCGGCCGGCGGACGAATCGCTCGCAGTGACGTGGACGGTGCCCCGCAGGCGGGCTTCGGCCGGCGACGCGCCGAGGAGCGACGCCATCGCGGCCACCAGGCCGAGGCTTCGGAGGACGGCGCCGAGGGGGCGATCAGAGAAGAGCGGAAACATCGTTCATCCTCCCCGGCCCGTCGACGCGGCGGTGTTGAATGAACCACCAGAGTCCGGTCGTGAGCACGAGCGCGACGGACAGGCCGGCGCGCAGTTCGGGTTGTGCCGC
>JBDTYW010000101.1:0-7028 GCA_040005445.1 Candidatus Eiseniibacteriota bacterium | reverse complement strand
GCAGCTCTACGGCACGACGCTGGTCACCGGCTTCGCGCACCTGCACGGCATGCCGATCGGGATCCTGGCGAACAACGGCGTGCTCTACTCCGAGTCGGCACTCAAGGCCACGCACTTCATCGAGCTGTGCTGCCAGCGCGGCACGCCGCTCCTGTTCCTGCAGAACATCACCGGCTTCATGGTGGGCAAGGACTACGAGGCCGGCGGCATCGCGAAGGACGGCGCGAAGATGGTGAACGCGGTGGCAAACGCCACCGTGCCCAAGCTCACGCTGATCACCGGCGGCTCGTTCGGCGCCGGCAACTACGGCATGTGCGGGCGCGCGTTCGATCCGCGCTTCCTGTTCATGTGGCCCTCGGCGCGCATCAGCGTGATGGGCGGCGACCAGGCGGCGGACGTGCTGTGGACGGTCAATGCCGCCGCCGCGAGCCACGCGACCGATTCGGACGCGGCCGAGGCGTTCAAGCAGCCGATCCGCGACCGCTACGAGGACGAGGGCTCGCCCTATTTCTCGACCGCGCGCCTGTGGGACGACGGCATCCTCGACCCGGCCCAGACCCGGGACGCGCTCGGGCTGGCGCTCGCCGTCGCGCTCGCCGCCCCGATTGAGCCCACGCGCTTCGGGGTGTTCCGGATGTAGACTGCGGGCATGATCCCATCCCGAGGCTACGCCGCACTCCATTCGAAAGCACCGCTCACCGCCCACACCTTTCAGCGCCGCGATCCAGGACCGCACGATGTCGTCATCGACATCCACTTTTGCGGCATCTGCCACTCCGACATCCACCAGGCCCGCAACGAGTGGGACACCTCCACGTTCCCCATGGTGCCCGGCCACGAGATCGCGGGTGTCGTCGCGCGCGTCGGCACGGCGGTCACGCGCTTTCGCGTCGGCGATCGCGTGGGCGTGGGCTGCATGGTGAATTCGTGCCGCACGTGCGAGGAGTGCCGCGAGGACCTCGAGCAGTTCTGCCCGAACCCGGTCTGGACGTACAACGGGCTCGAGAGCGACGGGGTCACCCCGACCATGGGCGGTTACGCGAACAACAACGTGGTGGACGAGGCGTTCGTCCTGCGCATCCCCGACGCGCTGCCGCTCGATACGGCGGCGCCCCTCCTGTGCGCGGGGATTACTACGTACTCGCCGCTCAGGCACTGGAACGCCGGCCCGGGCAAGCGTGTCGCGGTGATCGGCCTCGGCGGCCTCGGCCACATGGCGGTCAAGCTCGCTCACGCCATGGGCGCCGAGACGAGCGTGCTCAGCCACTCGGCGCGCAAGCGCGACGACGCGCTGCGCCTGGGCGCCGACCGCTTTTACGACACGTCGCACCCGGACACGCTGGTGAGTCTCGAGCGGACGTTCGACCTGATCCTGAACACGGTGTCCGCCGACGTGGACTGGAACCCGTACCTCGCGACGCTGCGGCGCGACGGCACGATGGTGCTCGTCGGCCTGCCCGAGCAGCCGCTGGCGATCGACGCCTTCAGCCTTGTCGGAGGACGTCGCCGGATCGCGGGCTCGCCGATCGGCGGCATCGCTGAAACGCAGGAGATGCTCGACTTCTGCGCGAAGCATGACATCGTGTGCGACATCGAGCGCGTCGCCATCGCCGACGTGAACCGGGCTTACGAGCGCGTGCTTGCGAGCGACGTGCACTACCGCTTCGTCATCGACATGGCGACGCTCGCCTAGCCGGCGCGGCGCCATCCCAACGGAGGATCCATGCACGACCACACCTGGGGCACGGTCGCGATCGTCGCCGCCGGTCCCATCCGCCGCCTGCGCCTGACGCGCCCCGCCGAGCGCAACGCGATCTCGGGGCAGATGATCGAGGAGCTGATGCTCGCGATCGCCGCCCTCGCCGCGGACACGGAATGCCGCGTGGTCGTGCTCGAGGGCGAGGGCAAGTCGTTCTGCGCCGGGGCCGACATCGGCGAGATGCGCGACTCGGGAGGCAAGTCCTTCGAGCAGAACCTGCGCGAGGCGGAGCGCCTGGCCGAGCTGTTCCGCACGCTCGATGCGCTCCCCAGGCCGGTGATCGGGCGCGTGCACGGGCACTGCCTCGGCGGCGGCGTGGGCCTGGTGTCGTGCTGCGACGTCACGATCGCGAGCGACGACACGGCGTTCGCGTTCTCCGAAACGCGCCTCGGCATCGTCCCGGCGGTGATCTCGCCCTATGCGCTGCGGCGCATCGGCGTCACGCATGCGCGGCGCTACTTCCTGAGCGGCGAGCGCTTCGACGCGGCCGAGGCGCGCCGCATTGGCCTGATCTCCGAGCGCTGCGCCCCGGAGGAGCTCGACGCCGGGGTCGTGCGCGTGGTCGAGGAGATGCTCGCCGCGGGCCCCGAGGCGATCGCGCGCATCAAGGGCATGATCCAGCGCTTCTCGACCACCGACTGGGAGAGCTATCGCCAGTACACGCCGTCGCAGATCGCCCAGGCGCGCCAGGGCGAGGAGGGCCAGGCCGGCCTCGCCGCGTTCCGCGACAAGGCGCCGCCGCCGTGGGTGCCGCCACCGGAGCCGCTCGATTCGCAGTAAGCCTTCGGGGGTCGCGGCGCCGGCCCGCTAGCTTGCGTCCTGCTTGAACTCGAGAATCGTGATCCGCCCGGCCCGGTAGTGATAGAGCACGCGGACCCCCTCCCAGCAGGCCCGGTACACGTGGTTCGTCCCTGCGAGGCGGCGCGCATCTTCGGGCACAGGGTTCGATCCCAGCCGATCGATGCGAGGCGCCAGCCGCTGTTGAGTCACGACTCCCAGGCACAGGAACGTGAAGCGGGCGTTGGACAAGAGCTGGATTCGAACCGTCGGTGGGCGGCCGCTCATTCCAGCCCCATGTAGTCCTTGAGCCACTCCCAGTCGACGCGCCCGGCTCCGCCGCCCTCGGCCACGGCGACGCGGGCGGCGGCGAGGTCGGCCTGGTCCTCGAGCCCGTCCAGGAGCGCCACCCGATCGTACGGGACGAGCGCGGCGATGAACCGCCCGTTGCGAGCGATCGTGAACATCTGCCTGCGATACTCCACCGCGCTGAGAACGCGGGACCACGTCTTACGAATCTCGGAGGTGGTGAGTGTCGTCACGGTTGAAACCCCGCGGGGGCGACTTGTCAAGCCGGGGGCGGGGGCATGCTCTCGGAGAGGGGCGTACAAAGCGTACAAGTTGTACGTTTTGTACGCTCACTTTTTTCGAGATACACCGCCCCCAGCCCCGCTCCACCGTCTCCCCGCCCACGTTGACGCGCCCGCGGACCGCCCGTAGACTGCCGGCCACATGCCCTCCCCTGCGTTCGACACCGTCCTCATCGCAAATCGCGGCGAGATCGCCGTGCGCGTGATCCGCACGCTGCGCGCGCGCGGGATCGCGAGCGTGGCCGTGTATCACGCGGTCGACGCCGGCGCGCCGCACGTGCTGGCCGCCGACCGCGCGATCGAGCTCGAAAGCGCCGATCCGCGCGCCGCCTACCTCGACGTCGACCTCGTGATCGCGGCCGCGCAGAAGAGCGGCGCGCACGCGATCCACCCCGGTTACGGGTTCCTCTCCGAGCAGGCGCGCTTCGCGCGGGCGTGCGAGCAGGCCGGCCTCGTATTCATCGGGCCGCGCCCGGAGACGCTCGAGGCGCTCGGCAACAAGAAGCGCGCGCGCCAGGCGGCGCGGGACGCGGGGCTACCGGTGGCGCCCGGCTGGGAGGGCACGCCGGTCGGCAAGGACGGCGCCCCGACGAAGGAGGCCATCGCCGCCGCGAACCAGCTCGGCTACCCGCTGCTGCTCAAGGCCGTGATGGGCGGCGGCGGCAAGGGCATGCGCGAGGTCAGGAGCGCGGCTGAGCTGCCGGACGCGCTGGCGGGTACGGCCCGCGAGGCGCTCGCCTCGTTCGGCGATGGCGCGGTGTACATGGAGCGCCGGCTCGAGCCGGTGCGCCACGTCGAGGTGCAGTTCTTCGGAGACGGTGAGGGCGGCGTGGCGCACCTGTTCGAGCGCGAGTGCTCCCTGCAACGCCGCCACCAGAAGGTGATCGAGGAGGCGCCGGCCGCGCGCATGAACACTGCGCTGCGCAAGCGCCTGACCGACGCCGCGAAGGCGATCGCCCGCCATGTGAAGTACCGCGGTGCGGGCACGGCCGAGTTCCTCGTGGACGGGAACGACGAGGCGTACTTCCTTGAGGTCAACGCGCGGCTTCAGGTGGAGCACCCGGTGACCGAGTGGGTGACCGGGCTCGACCTCGTCGGCCTCCAACTCGACGTCGCGCTCGGGCGCGGGCTGCCGAAGGACCTCGAGCGCGCGGCGCCCTACGGTCACGCGATCGAGGCGCGGCTCTATGCCGAGGACCCGGCGCACGATTTCCTGCCTCAGAGCGGCCCGATCGCGGCGCTCACGCTGCCCTCGGGCCCGGGCGTGCGGGTGGACTCGGGCGTGCGCGAGGGCGGCGCCATCGGCATGGACTTCGACCCGATGATCGCGAAGCTCAGCGTTTGGGGCGAGGACCGCGCGCAGGCGGTGGCGCGGCTCCAGGCCGCGCTCGCCGAGACGCAGGTCGCCGGCGTGGTGACGAACCTCCCGTTCCTGCGGGCGCTCGCCCGCGATCCGGAGTTCGTCGCCGGGCGCACCGTGACCTCGCACATCGAAACTTCCATGGCGCCAAAGTGGCGCGCCGGGCGCAAGGCGCAACCCGCCGGGCCGCTCCTGGCGGCCGCCGCGGCGATCGCGCTGGCGGAGGCACCGGCCGCGCTGGCGGCAACGGGCGCGGGGGACGACGGTGTGCAGGCCGCCGCCACGCCGTGGTCCACGTTGGGTGCGTTCCGGCTTGGAGGCGACCATGCGGGTTGACGGCAAGGCACTCGAGGAGCCCGCCCCGCTCCCGCCCCATCGCTGGTCCGCGGGCGGGCGGCTCGTGCTGACGATCGAAGGCCGCGAGGTCGAGGCGATCGTGCTGCGAGCGGGCGCCGGGCGCTACGAGGTGTGGATCGACAGCGAGCGCCACGTGGTCGAGGCGGATCGGGCGGGTGGCGGATCCAGGGGCGGGGGCGGCGAGGAAGACGCGCTGGTCGCGCCCATGCCGGCGAAGGTGCTGCGCCTCGAGGTCGCCGCCGGTAGCGCGGTCGAACTCGGGCAGACGCTGCTCGTCCTCGAGTCGATGAAGATGGAGCTCGGCATCACCTCGCCGCGCGCCGGACGCGTGGAACGCGTCGGCGCAGGCGTGGTGGTCGGTGCGATCGTGCCTGCCGGAACGGTGCTGATCGAGCTCGTGCCGGAGCCGGACGCCCGCTAGGTCGGCTTGATGTTCTGGTTCATGCGGAACAGGTTGTCCGGGTCGTACTTCGCCTTGAGCTTCGCCAGCCGCTCGAAGTTCGGGCCGTAGGCTCCGGCCTGCACGCGGGCGGTCTCGTCCTCGGGCATGAAGTTGACGTAGACGCCTCCGGTCGCGAACTTGCTCGCAGCGTCGAACAGCCCGCGCGCCCACGCGATGCACTCCTTGTCCTGCTCTGCGTCCTGCCAGCGCGTGTGCACGTTCATCACGAACAGGATGTCCCGGTGCGGGTACGCGGTCGCCGTCGCCGGGACGCGGTTGACCGCCCCGCCGAGATGCCCGATGAACACCTCACACTCCCCGGTCGGCAACTTCCCGACGGCATCGAGCAGCACGTCCACGAGCCCGTCCTCGATCGACTTGAAGTCGTGCGACTTCCAGTAATTGCGCGCCCCGGGCGTGAGCAGCGGATCGAACGCCGTCTGCCAGCCCGCCAGCGGCATCGGGCCCAGGTGATCGCCGATCGGCTTGCCCATCGCGCGCAGCGGCGCGATCGCCTTCTCCCCCGCCGCGATGTCGCCGCTCCAGCAGAACGCGAACACGAAGACCTCCTTGCCGTGCCACTCGGCCGGCAGGAACGGCAGCGGCGGCGCCTTGCGCATCACGAACCACACCGTGAGTTCCTCGGGCGCGTCCGCGACGAACTTCCGGTAGCCGTCGATCAGGGATTTCGCGTCCGCGAACGGATGCACGATCAGACCGGCGAGGACCATCGGCCCGACCGGATGCAGGCGGTACTCGAACGAGGTCACCACGCCGAAATTGCCGCCGCCGCCACGGATCGCCCAGAACAGGTCCGGGTTCTCGCGCTCGTTCGCCACCAGCAGGCGGCCGTCGGCAGTGACCACGTCGGCCGAGACCAGGTTGTCGACGGTCAGGCCGAAGCGCCGGCTCAGCCAGCCGAAGCCGCCGCCGAGCGTCAGGCCGGCCATGCCGGTCGTCGAGTTAATGCCGAGCGGGGTCGCGAGGCCGAACGCCTGGGTCTCCTTGTCGAAGTCGGCCAGCAGGGCGCCGGGCTCGGCCCGCGCCGTGCGCGCGGCCGCGTCGACCCGTACCGACTTCATGAGCGAGAGGTCGAGCATCAGCCCGCCATCGCAGCACGCGTTGCCGGCGATGTTGTGGCCGCCGCCCTTGACCGCCACCACGAGTCCGCGGGCGCGGGCGAACTTCACCGCGACCATCACGTCGGAGGCGCCGAGCGCGCGCACGATCAGCGCGGGCTTGCGATCGATCATGGCGTTCCATAGCGTGCGCGCGGTGTCGTAGCCGGGATCGCCGGGGAGACAGACCGTGCCGCGCAACTGGGAGCGCAGGGCGTCGAGATCCTCGGGGGCAAGCGTGGCCTGCCCACCGTCGTTGGTCCTGATGAGAAGTGTGCTCATAGCAGACCTCCAGAGGGGATCGGGGGAAAGGTCATGCCGGGGGGAGTGAAGGAATCCTGTGGCGGCATTGTAGCCCCGGAGGCGGGGGCGTGTATATTCCCGGGCATGAGCACCCACCCCGCAGCCGTTTCCGCCGGTCCCTGGCCGGCTTCCGTGCGCATCGTCGAGGTCGGGCCGCGCGACGGGCTCCAGAACGAATCCGTCCCCGTGGCCCCGGAGGCGCGCGCGCGGTTCGCGCTCGCGCTCGCCGCCGCCGGGCTGACCGACATCGAAGTCGGCGCGTTCGTGCGCCCCGATCGCGTACCCCAGATGGCCGGCACCGAGGAGGTGCTGGCGATCCTCC
>JBDTYW010000100.1:0-7038 GCA_040005445.1 Candidatus Eiseniibacteriota bacterium | reverse complement strand
GCTCGATCGCCCGGTGGTGGCCGTGCCCACGAGCGTCGGCTACGGCGCGCACTTCCGGGGACTCGCGCCGCTGTTGGCCATGCTCAACTCCTGCGCGCCGGGGGTCACCGTGGTCAACATCGACAACGGCTTCGGCGCGGGCTACGCCGCACACCTGGTGAACGTCACCGGCCTCAAGCGTCCCGCCCCCCGGAGCCGCCGATGAGACTGGCGTGGATCGACGCGTTCTCGGGCGTGAGCGGCGACATGACGCTCGGCGCGCTGGTCGACCTGGGCTTCTCGTTCGAGGAGCTGGCCGCGCTGCCCGCCCGGCTCGGGCTCGAGGGCGTGACGATCGAGAGCCGGGAGGCCCGGCGCGGCCCGTTTCGCGCACGCCAGGTCGAGGTGCGCGTTGCCGGCGCGCAGCCGCACCGGCACCTCAAGCACGTGCGCGAGATCCTCACCCGCGGCGAGCTTCCGGAACCGGTGGCCGAGCGCGCGCTCGCGGTGTTTACGCGCCTGGCCGAGGCCGAGGGCAAGGTCCACGGCGAGCCGCCCGAGAAGGTCCACTTTCACGAGGTCGGGGCGGCGGACGCCATCGTCGACATCGCCGGCGCGTGTCTCGGCTTCCATCGCCTCGGCGTCGAGGCGATCTACGCCTCGCCGCTGGTCGTCGGATCGGGCACGGTCACGGCGGCGCACGGCGTGCTGCCCGTGCCCGCGCCTGCGACCGCGCTCCTGCTCGAGGGCGCGCCGATCGACCTCACGCCGCTCACCGGCGAGCGCACCACGCCGACCGGGGCCGCGCTCGTGGTCACGCTCGCCCGCGCGTTCGCCGCGCCGCCGCCGTTCCGCCTCGTGGCGCAGGGCCTCGGGGCCGGCGGCCACGATCCGTCGGATCGGCCCAACGTGCTGCGCATCCTGCTCGGGGAGTCGCTCGGGGCGGCCGATCGGCGGACCGTGGCGGTGGTCGAAAGCACGCTCGACGACGCCAGCCCGCAGGTGATCGCGCACGTCGCGGCCCGCCTGCTCGAGGCCGGCGCGCGCGATGCGTTCGTCACGCCCGTGCAGATGAAGAAGGGGCGCCCGGGCGTCACCGTGACCGCCCTGTGCGATCCCGAACAGGTGGACGCGATCGCCGACCTCCTGTTCCGCGAAACCCCCACCATCGGCCTGCGCATCCGCCACGAGGAGCGCCGCGAGCTCGCGCGCGAGGAGGCGATCGTGCGCCTGGCCGAGGGCGAGGTGCGGCTCAAGGTCGTGACCCTGCCCGACGGCACGCGCCGCGCCCGGCCGGAATACGAGAGCCTGGCCGCGCTTTCCCGCGTGGCCGGGGCCAGTCTCGAGGCGCTCGCCTCGCGGGCCCTGGCCGCGTTCGACGAGCAGGGCTGACCCGCGGTGCTGGTCGCCGAGCGCCTGGTCGTGGCCCACCCTGGCGCTGAAATGAAGGCCGGCGCCGCCGCCGGCCCGATCGACCTCACGCTCGCGCCCGGCGAGTGGGTCGCGCTCGCCGGGGGTAACGGCTCCGGCAAGACCGCCCTCGTCCTCGCGCTCGCCGGGCTCGCGCCGCCGCGTTCCGGGCAGGTGACGCTCGACGGCGTCGACCTCGCCGACGCGCGGGCGGGCGGCGCTGCCCGCGCGGCGATCGGCGTCGTCTTCCAGGAGCCCGAGACCCAGTTCGTGACCGACCGCGTGGCGCGCGAACTCGCCTTCCCGCTCGAGAATCTCGGGTGGGAGCGCGGCGATATCGAAGCGCGCGTGCGCGAGCTGCTGGCGGCGTTCGACCTGGTCGCCCTCGCCGACGCTCCGCCGGAGCGGCTCTCCGGCGGCGAGATGCAGCGCGTCGCGCTCGCGGCCGCGGCCGCCCCGCGCCCGCGGATCTATCTGCTCGACGAGCCGGCCTCGTATCTTGATCCCGCCGCGCGCGCGAGCCTCCTGACCTGGACCCGCGCCCGCTGCCGGGACGAGGGCGCGGCTGTCCTGTGGACCGAGTGCGAGCTCGAAGCCTGCGAGTTCGCCGACCGGGTGGTGGCGCTCGCGCCGGCAGCGGGCGCTTACGCGGTCGGGGCCGCCCTGCGCGCGCCCGCGCCGCCACGGCCGCCGGATTCGCGGCCGGATGCAGCCCCACTGTGGGTCGGCCGGGGCCTTCGGCTCACGCGGCGCCGGCCCGGCGGCGTGGCGCGCGTCCTCTGGGGCGGGCTGGACTTGGCGATCGCGCCGGGGGAGCGCCTTGCGCTCGTCGGACCCAATGGCAGCGGCAAGACCGCCCTGCTCGAGGCGCTCGCGGGCTGGGTCGAGCCCGACGATGGAGAGCTCGAGCGCCCGGCGCCGTCCGACGTGGCCTACCTCCTGCAATTTCCGGAGTTTCAGCTTTTTGCGCCGTCGGCGCTGGAGGATGTCCGCTTCGGGATCGAGCGCCGGGCCGCCCGCGGTACCCCCCGCGCCGAGCTCGACGGCCGGGCAGCCGCCGCGCTCGCGCGCACCGGTCTTGACCCCGCCCGCCACGGGTCGACCGCCCCCGAGGCGCTCAGCCTCGGAGAGCGGCGAAGGCTCGCCCTGGCGGGGGTCCTGGTCACCGAACCCATTGCGCTGCTTCTGGATGAGCCGACGGCAGGCCTCGATGCCGCGGGCGCCAGGAGCCTTCTTGACGCCCTTGCGGAGGCCGGAGGGCGGGGGGCGGCCATCGTGATCGCGACCCACGACGCCCGCGTGGCCCGCCAGCTCGGCGCTCGGACGGTGGATCTGCCCCCTCCGGTCGATCGCCCCTAAGTGCTGAAACTGTCACCCTTCGGGGTCAGTTCGGTTGCCGTAACGTTTGAAATCCCTTGACACTTCCCAGACGTCCCCCTATCGTTTGTCGCGCACGAGTTCCGTTCAGGATCGGTCGTCTGCGGGCTCGTTTTGCGGAATTGATCATTGAGCCGCCCCCAACTTTCCCCAGTGGGTCGGGCGTCCGGAACCAGGTTTACAGCCGTCGAGCAACTCAGCCTGTGTCGTGAGACCAACAGCGGTTCGCCTTTTGCGGATCCGGAGGACATGCGCTCGTTCCAGACTTCCGTTTTCTTGATCGGATGACGAATTCGCACTTCCTAGAGAAAGGGGGAATCCACAACTCGAGAATGCAGCGACGGCTCACGCCGGCCCGCGAGGGTGAAACAAACTTCGTGAGACCGGGCTGGAGCTCCCAAACCTCGCTTGCAGCATCCTTAGAAATCCTCGCATTGCCCGAATGCATTGCGAATGGAGGTAGTCAGATGAGAAAGGCGTTTGTAGCGTTGCTCCTTCTGGCCGTGAGTGTCGGCGTTGCGCCGGCGGCTTACGCGCAGGAGAACGTCTCGGGCGTCGAGCCGGGTATCGTCAAGGCGATGAGCGGGCAGAGCAAGGCCAACTCGGGCGTCTTCGGTACTTCGGGCTCGGTGCGCCCGGGCATTGCGGTCAGCGATACCGTGTGGGTCGGTCACAGCAATACCGGCTCAGGCGGCAACGAGCCGACCTTCCTCGGCGTCTCGGTCGGCGGTCTTTGGGACTTCGATGCCGGCGTCAGCGCCGCCAACGATTCGACCCAGGGCTGGCGCCGTCACACGCTGCCTTACACGTCGGGTGGTACCCGCGTGGCGTCGGCTCGTCCGGAATGGGCGCTCGACTTCGGCAACGTGATCAACGAAGGCAACACCGCTCTCTGGGCAGCACGCGATCTCGCGGGCCGCAGGTACATCAAGACCGGCATCGCGGGCGCCTGGCACGCTTCGAACATGGGCCAGAAGAAGATCCCGTCGGACACGCCGGCGAGCGTGATCAGCGGTGTGCGTTCGGCGTGGTGCGGTCTCCGTGAGTCCGGCAACACGACCGAAGTCGATGCCCTGACCGGCAACTACATCAACGGCGACCTGTACATCGGCGCGCCGGGCGCGCCGGTCAACGGCACGAACCCGGACTTCCCGGGCTTCGTGAGCCTCTGGGACCAGATGCTCTACAAGGATTTCGCTTCCACCACGGGCGCCGGCTCGGTGGCCTTCAAGGTCCGGACCGACATGTCCACGTTCGTCGATACGCAGACGAACGGCACGGGCTGGTTCAACCCGGATCCGACGAACATCGCGAACTTCGTGAACAACCCGGCGGACTCGTTCATGGTCTACGTCGGCTCCCCCAAGGAGTCGGTCTACGACACGAACCGTCGCTGGTTCTCGGAAGTTCTCGACTACAGCAAGCCGGTGCAGGAGCTGTTCTCGGTCTCGGGCGTCTACCCGTTCGTCGCCGCAGACACCTTGCTGTCGTACGCCTTCGCCGGCATCACGCCGGTCGGCGGCAACGTGCGCGTCGTCTTCCGTGTCAAGACCAACCGCGTTCGCGCGGACGGTGTCGTCGGCACGGCGACCGCCTACAACTCCAAGCAGGGTGCGGCCGCGATCGACGATGTCGTCGTCACCGCCACCGCCACCAGCCCGACGTACGGCTTCGAGAACCCGGGGGACATCAAGGCCCGTTCGCTGATCAACCTGGATGCCGGTGGTCTTGCGGGATCGGCCAACGCTTGGGCGACCACGGGCAAGCCGCCGTCGAACTTCTTCCACGTCGCCAACATCGCCTCGCTGCTGTACGAGGACCTTTGCGGCGCCGTCGGCGCGCCGACTCGTCAGTGCAACCTGGCCGGAAACGTCATGGTTGCCGGCGACGCGGACAACAGCAACTTCATCGCCATCGAGTATCGTCAGCTCGTCGAGTCGCCGACCGTGAACCTCGCGGTTCGCTTGCTGGGCGGCACGAACGCCCAGGGCATCTCGCAGGCCGTGGCGCAGCGCACCTCGGTGGTCGAGGATTACGACATCTATTCGGGCTTCATGAGCCTGGACGAGTCGATCTTCTGGCAGTTCGGCGGCCGTTTCTACGGCCCCGGCTCCGTTCAGCCGCAGTCGCTCGACAAGTGCTGGTCGCGTGAGCAGATCTATCCGTTCATCGTGTTCCAGCCCGATCCGTTCTGTATCCGCGACCTGAACAATCTGTCGTCGGTCGGGATCCCGGCCGGCCAGATCGATTCGCTGCGGATCATGTTCGAGACGATCTCGCAGGGCTGGCGTTTCGGTGGCACGAACCTCGGCAACACGCGTGGTACGTACATCGACAACGCGCGCGTCGGCTTCGTGCAGGGTGGCGAGGCTCCGCCGATCTCGCAGGAAATCTGGAACAAGTACCAGGACCAGTTCCCGGTCAACGAGTCGATCACCCCGGGTGACAACGCCTCGTTCGACACCACCACCGCGTACGTCCGCTCGGGCCTGAACATCGTGGCTCCGGCGACGGCCGTCGGCGTGGTTGCCGGTGACTCGATTCTCGCCAACTCCGCTTTCGTCGGCGACGGCGTCACGACGGGCGTCCGCATGGACCTCGTCTTCCGCATCGATCCGGGCCCGGGCAACTATCTGGTCAAGGGCGATCGGTCCTCGGCGCTGGTCGAGAAGGACGGCGCGCATCCGTTCTGGGCTTCGTACAAGGCCGACAACGGCTCGTACGGCACCCCGGGCGGCCATGGCGCCACCTGGAACCGCAACGTCTGGAACTCGTGCCGCATGGACTCGGCGGATGTCAACATCTATCCGATCGTCTCCCGCAACATCGGCGGGCCGGGCACCCCGGTCTGGGCCGGCACGATTCACGAGCTGAGCAACAAGTTCGCCCCGCTCGGCATCAGCCACAACCTGTGCTTCCTGATTGATCCGAACGGAACGACCGACCAGTCGAACCTGGACTGCTCCGGTATCGCTCCGGCTCCGTACGTCGGCGTCTCGGCGCAGACCAAGGAGAACACGAAGATCATTCCGGACGGCTACCTCTCGCCGGGCGCGCACGTGGAGTATTTCGTCCGCCGTACGCTCCTCGAGAATCCCGCCCAGGTGAACCTGCTGTTCGACACTTCGGGCGTGTTCCCGCGGGATCCGGGCGGCAACACGGACTTCGACCAGGAGCGTTGGTCGTCGTTCGACGTGCTCCCTGACATGTGGAAGTCGACCCGCTACGGCGGCGCCGGCCTCGCCTGCATGATCATGGTGGACGGCAACGACCGTCGTGGCGCCGATCCGCAGTATCGCGGCGCTGCCGACTCGCTCGGTTACGGAAAGAACAACGGCGCGACGCAGGGTTGGAAGCGCATCAGCCCGGCAGCGAGCACCGAGGACCCGGCCGGCTTCGTGGCCGCCAACCTCGGCCAGTACGGCCTCAACTTCGATCACTACGACGTTCGCGCGTCGGAGTCGTCCGAAGCCGGCCACATGGGCGTTCGCTTCTCGCCGCAGCCTGGCGCGATCGCGCTCAAGGGTGACAAGTCGGGTCCGTCGGCGAACCAGCTGGCGACGTTCTACACGACCGTCCTGCACCTGTCGGGCGATCTGAGCTCGGGCACTCTCTCGGACGGCTTCGAGTCCCAGGAGAGCGCGAACGACCTGTCGATCTACAGCGGCTTCCTCGCGGGAGCCACGCCTTCCAACCGTCGCGGCATCTGGCTTTCGGGCGACGGCATCATGGAAGACGGTTATTCGAACTCGGATGACGGCACGCACCTGTATCCGTTCCTGACCGACAACTTCGGTTCGGATCTGACCTCGGGTAACTACAAGGCGTTCTCGGGCTCGGCGTCTTCGACCGTCGGCTTCCTCCCGACCGCCTCGTGGGCTCACCCGGGCCGCGTGTACGGCTTCAACCACAGCTGCCTGATTCTCGCGGACGTCCTCGCGGTCATCCCGACCGTGGACGGCGCGGCTGAAGGCGCCCAGTACCAGAACCTCGGACCTGGCCCGTACACCGCGTCGGTTTATCGCCCGACCAGTGGCACGCGCGACTACCGCACTCTGATCGACGGCTTCGACCTGTCGAACCTCCGCGGCAACTACGCCAACCTCGGCCAGATCGCTACTCTGCCGGGCACGGACGTGGGCCGTATCAGCTGGTTCGATGACGCCGCGGCCGGTCACTTCCAGATCTGCGCGCGTCGTGGTCCGATCGTCGGTGTCGGTGATCTGCCTGGCGTCGAGGGCGGCCGGTTCAGCAACGTGAACCTCGGCTCGT